>JAWLHD010000005.1:0-16158 GCA_041690555.1 Anaerohalosphaeraceae bacterium | reverse complement strand
TGATAAGGCGCGCTCACAATGACGTCGTCAAAGCCGTCGCCGTTGACATCAAAACCCGACGCCAAAGTGGAACCGAATTCTGACCCGCCTTGCCAGCCGTTAATAATCGTGCCGGGCTGTGAATCCAGGCCGACCGCCGAACCATAATAGACGAGCAGCCTGCCCACGTTCACGCCGCCGGCCGGGCTGTCATACCACTTCTGGCCTACAATGAGGTCGTCAAAACCATCGCCGTTGATGTCGCCGCTGGCGACTGCGGCCCCGAAGAGCGAACCGCTCTGACTTCCGAAGACCACATCCCAGCTCTTGCCCAGCGACTCAGGCGTCAAACCTTGAACCAGCGGAACAAGCATGGTCTGTACCGGTTTGCCATCGCCGAAATCGATCATAATCTCAAGCTCACTCCATGACCTTGAGAACATACGTGAAGGATCATGGATGCGCAGACGGAACGATGCCGCATCGCCCTCATAGGTAAGGCCGCCAAGCACTTCCGGTGTGATGACAATCCCGTCAGCAACGTTCAGCAGCCCGCTGGCTTCGGCATTTAAAGCCATAGTCCGCCCCATTTCAATGCGGCCGATACTGAGAGCTCCGCCGGCCAACAGGTTGAGGCTGTTCGAATAACGGTCCGTTTGAATTATGACGTCCCGCGCAATGATATTGCCGGCTGCATTTATGTTCACGTCGCCGTCCAGCACATTGACGCCTGCGAGTTCAATCGAACCGGGGGTGTTAACTGTAAGATCGCCTCTTCCGAGTATCCTTGCGGACAAGGTGCTGACCTGCGTGTTTAGAGTGAATCCGGCGCCGGACCATATGTCGAGACTGCTGCCGCTGATAACCGCATTCTCGCTGCCCGCGACAAAGCCAGCTGCGATGTGAATCTCGCCTGCATGAACCTTGGCAGGGTTCTCAAATGCAGACACCCCTGATTTGGCGACGATGCCCGCCACACTGAATCGCGTTGTATATAAGCCCTTCAGTGCATAGCTGCCCAGGCGGCTGTCAATGAACCCGTTGCCCTGCCCGACAAGGCTTCCAAGGTCGTGACGAACAAATGGATCGAAACTGTATCCGTCAAACGACAACACACCGTTGGCCGTAAGGGTTGTCGAACCGCCCGACATGTTGATCAGCGAACCTTTATCGGTGAAAACTATGTTCTGAGCGGAAAACGCCACATTGCCGCCGGCAATCACGGTTCCATCGACGATGATTTCACGCTCTGCGTGGATCACCATCGGCCCGGTGTATGTCTCATCCACAAGGACGCTGAGGTTGGAATCCAGCAGCACCTCGACCCCGACCCATGTGGTAGTGGTGGCAGTTATATCAAGGCCTGCGACCAGTTCGGCCACTCCGGCCGAGACGTCGGCGGGTGTGTCGTACAGGTCGGTGACATAACGGGCTGAATCAACGTAGACCGGGCCGCTGCCATAGGCGATCATCGTGCCGATTGCCACGCTTGCGTCCGCCCATGTGAACAGGTTGATTGCATCGGCGGCAACATATGCGGCCAGCACCGAAACGTTCGAAATGACCGTGGCACTGCCCTGGTGCACGCTCACGTTGTGCAGCATGAGAGAGCCGCCGCTGCTGTCCCAGTCAATATTGTTCACAAAAACGTCGCCGGGAGTCAGTGTCTCTACGCCGAGATTAGCAACGTCGGTATTGATGATCACCGAGCCGCCCGATGTAATGACGAGATGGTCGGCGGTAATGAGACTGTTTGGAGATGCCACGACAGAAGTCGCCCCTGCATTCAGTGCGACCCAGGGTGCAGCCACACTGGCCTCCCCATCCAGATACAGGCTGCCGCCGGCACTGACCACGATGGACTCCGTGGCGGTCATTTCGGAAGCAAAGTGGAAGGTTTCGCCACTCTCAAAAACGATCTGCGATGCGCTGTAAGTTCCACCATTCTGCGTACCAACTATGTGCCCAGCCGCAATCATGGACAGCAGCGACGACGCCGTGAATGACACATCCAGCAAATATATGCCGCCTGTCTCATGGCGGATAACCGGCTCCAGCAATTTGCCGTTCAGCAGCACTTCGCCGTACATGCTTGGAAGTTCGTCATCCACGCCGTAAACGGTGTCCGTCATGTCTTGTGGATTCTGGAAAACCACATCATCAGCAGCAACCCGGCTGTAAACCGGAATGAGATCGAAGACGGTAACGCCAATAACATTACGCCCATAACCCGCCTCAGGCTCATCGCCTGCCATATATATTTCGATCACGGCTTGACCGGCGCCGACTATAGCATTGACCTCGCTAACCAGCGGGGCAAGGACGCTTGTTAACGGCACCAATGACGTACCGGCTGTGTTCAGAACATACAGCGTTTCACCCGAAGCATCAAGATCCGGCGAAGCCTTGAAGATATCCAGTCGGAAATCCTGAATCCGGAACAGATCGCTGTGGATGGTGACATCGTAGTACTCCCGGGTATCCTCGCGGAACTCAGTACGTGTTTGGCTGGTCACACCCGCAAGCGAGCGAACCGTATACCCGGCATCGAAACGGTAGTAACCCGGAAACTCATCGCTCATGGCTCGGTACAGAACGTCGTCGCTGAGATCGTTCACAATTGCTGCACCGCCAGGATCATACACATAGTCGGCGTCATACGGAATATATCCAACGTCGCGGTAGTAAAGCTCGCCCGTATCAGGATCCCGATACACATAAAATCCGTGGAACGGCTCCTGTTCCACAACCCCGCCATGATTTGCCGACGCCTCACCTGACTTATTCATCAGAAACTGTATATCGGTCGGCGTCGAATCAGACAGGAAGTTGCCGAGCCCCGCCGCTTCAATGCGAATAACAGCCGGCCCGTCCCCCGCCTGCTGCGCAGCCTGCAACTGTGCCCGCAGGCTTGATGCCTGCTGCTCAAGCGCAACGAAGTCCGCCTGGGACTGCTGCAAAGCCGCTGTCATTGCATCCAAAGTTCCTCTGAACCGCTCAACCAGATCGCCCATCAGGTAGTCGCTCTGCAGCAACACAAGGTCCTGAGCACCGATAAGGAACGTGGCCTCCGCTTCCTGCCCGCCCCCTTGCACAATACTCAGATCCAGACGCTGTGTGTGTTTCTGCTGAATTATTCCCGCAAGTTCAACCCGCATGGCCGTTTCCTGGGTGTCAAGACCGGCAAGCTGAGTCTGGTAGCCGCTTATCGTACTTGTATATCCCTGGTTTTGGGTGGTAAGCGCAGTCAGTTCCGTGTTCAGCGTAGCACGCTGCACAACGAGCACACTTTCCTGCTGCACGGCCCCTTGATAAACAACGTCGAGGTCCTCGTATTCCCATGTGAGCTCGGACAGTTGGCCCATAAGGTCCATCCGCTCATAAGGCAGCATATCGACAACAACGTCGACCCACTGGGCGACTTGAATTCGTTCGTAGTCGTAAGTCGACTGCAATCCATATATACGGTCCGCCTCACCCCATAGCCGCATCTGCTCAACAGGAATCAGGTTAGGCAGGAACATCATGGCGTTGTTGAGCAACCCCTCAAGACCCGTCACGTCCTGCTCAACCACTCTCCTGTTTGCCAGAAGAACGCTGAGTTCTTGCTGCAAGAGCTGTTCTTGTGCAGGCAGGTGAAGTGCCGCGGCGTCGATATGCCCGGTTAAATGGTCTCTCTGAGTAACCAGATCACTCTTGATGCTCTCGAGTTGCGCCTTGCTAAGCTTGTGGTATCCCATTGACTGCAGCAAGTACTCTAATGTATTGCGGTCCTTGACCAACTGTGCCTCTTCGGCCTGCCGCAACTGCAATTCGCTGTTCCATACATTGATGTTATCCCACAGCGTAGTAACAATCACATACTCGTTCTGCCAGAAGGCTTCCTGCTGCTGAGCATACGCCAGGCTGATCTCCAAATCGTGGATGGCCGCCAGAAGTGCTGGTCGCGTATTGGGCAGTTTGGGGTTCAACTGTCCCGTAACGCCTTCATTACGAAGCGTATCATAAGCCAGGCGGATGTCGCCGTACTGCTGGTACTTGCCGCTCTTGTTGCCTTTGCCCCATGATACCAGCAAGTCGTCCCGCAACTGCTTAAGCTCACCCTCTTTAAGTCCCTCAACCACCCTGCCGCTGAGTTCCTGAAGCAGCCACTTGCCCGACCCGTACCTGATACCCGCTATGTCAAAGTAATCCCATGGCACCATGTCGCGCGGCGTCAGATAGAAATGACCATCGCTTGAGTTGAATATGACCTTGTCATACTTATCCGAGAACGGGGGATCCGTATCGTACCGCGCCTCAAGGCCGAACTTGTTCACCAGCAAGTCATTGCAGTACATCAGCCAGTAATCCACCCCGCCATACATCTCTAACTGGTAAGCAAGGTAATTGTGGGCAACGTTCTTGAACTGCAATTGATGTGCGGCAAGCTCAGCCGAGATCGAACGGACCTGGTTTTCATAATAGTTGAGTTGCCAGGAAATGGCTTCTAAATTCTCATGATTCTCCAGTTCGACATAAGCAGCGTCGATATTCTGCTGTAACTGGGCTATAGCGGTCTGAACGTTTGCCAGATCGATCAGAACCTGATCAAGCTGCACGCGCCAGGCAATAGCCTGTGTTACATCGGCGATGTCTTTGTCGAGCGTAACAAGGTCGGCAAACCCAAACATCGCCTGCACCTGCTGACCCAGCTCAGGAATGAGGCCTTCAATATACTGGCCGAGTTTCCTCAGTTCGGCGTCGAAATGCGGATAGTACAAATCATCCAGTTGATCGACAAGCGGCCCGACAATATTCAATATGCCCTGAAAATAAGCGATTTGACCGTCTATGTCAGCCAGTTCATTCGACAACTCCAGATAGGTAGTGTCTTTGTACTCGCTCTCTGTTATGCTCAGGACTATGTCCTGCAACTGCACGTTGATCCAGTCCATGTAGCCCGAAAGCGCACGCAGTTTCGCATCAAGTCCGGCATGGTCGATGTCATCCATGCCGCTCAGTATATTCAACACCGTCAACACGGCATCAAGGTCGGCAGTCGCCTGTTGCAGATCAGCCTCCACAACCGCATACTCCCGCTGCATCAGCAGGCCTTGAAGCGTACCGCTGAAGTCCGCGCTAAACAGCTCAAGATAAGCATCGAGGCCGCGCGCCGCCGCATCCATTACATCGTATGCACCCGCCGCCAGCACCGCATCAATACCTGCAACAGCCTGCTGCAGAACCGTGATTTGCGAATTCAGGTTGTTCAGCTCGGCCGACATCACCGCCATATCAGACTGAAGGACCTGAAGCTCCAGGTTCACCGTCGTTAGTTCACCCTGCTGAACGACAATCTGGTTCAGCAGATTCCGCTCCTGCAACTGTAACACTGCGATCTGTTGACCGACCTCGCCTCGCTCCGCCGTTACATCGTAATACAGGTAGCCAAGCTGGCTGTCGCTCAGCGTCCTCAGGTCCAGCGCCATCAGAGCCGCGGTGTCAATCACCCCGGGAGCCTCGCCGCTGCCGTCCGGCCACACAAACCTGATCCGCCGGGCAATCTCGGTGTCGAGCCTGTCGATTACCTCACCGAGATCACTCTGATAAACCTCATTTACTTTAAGACTGCCGCGGACCGCATTGAGCTGCAAATTAAGCTCATCCACGTCTCCTGCGATTTGCAGTACACGCACCATGTTCAGGCCGATCAGCCCCTGAAGTTGTGCAATATTCTGCTGATACTGCATCCTCTGAGCGACGAGTGTGTCATATCCCGGCATTTGTTCGATACGGTCCGGCAGAAGCGCCTGAGCCGCCAACAATGTCTGGAACTCACCCAACTGAAGTCGAATCTGCTGCTGGTAGATGTCAACCGGCAGCCCTATCAGATTCTGCACTGCCGTATTACCGAAATACCGCAGCGCCTCAACCTGTGCCGCATCGCGGCTGTCTATCGCACGTGTGAGCTCTTCGATGTTGGCCAGCAGGTAAGCCTGTGCTCGCAGATTTGCGTCAAGCTCGTTAAGCAGTGCCGCCTGCTGCGACAGGGCCTCCGAAACCACGCTGAAGCCCCCGCGCCCCGCAACGGGCTCCATCAGATTCACATTACCTTGCGAATAAATGTCCAGACCCGCCAGTGCATTGAAGAAGCCGTCTAACGTCACGCTGCCCACACTGTCAATCACAAGCGATCCCACCGAAAGATCCACTTGATGCCCGAACGTTGTCAGATACCGCCCGGAGACAAACTCAAGCACGTCCGCCGTCTCGATATTGCCCGTAACAATCAAATCCTGCGTCGTCTTGAGCAGCACATGGCCGGCGGCAACAATGCTTGCGCCCGATTCCTTCCTGTCCACGTATAGATTGCCGAACCGTGATTCGAACACCAGCGAAGCACCCGGCACCGCGCTCTGCACATCCTCCACAATCAGATGGCCTTCCGCACTTATCGATACCGGCCCGCCGCGTGATACCTTCACGACGAGTCCGCCCATCTGACCGAAACCGTCGTAATCGATGATATCGATCGAATTACTTGACCCGGACCACAGCGATGCTATGGTATTGACCGCAGTTGCGATGCCGTGTATCGACCCCTGTGCCTCGATGACAAGCGTATCCGCAACGAGGTTCACGGAGCCGTTTTGCGAACCAGTTTCGTTCTGCACCGATCCGTTCGCATACAGTTCAATCCCGCCACGCGACGTAAAGTCCTTGGTGAATCCGAACAAGGCGTCAGTTTCACGCTGCACGGCCCCGGGAGTCTCGCCGGGCGCCGCCGGACCGTAAGTTTCTTCCCACGCGATACCCAGCAGATCGAGCACGCTCGTGTACAAGTAGAAGGCCACCACCGCCGTCATCGCATCCTTGTCATTCGGCCCGTCGTTGTCGAACTCGTCCGCAACGATAGCCGCCATCTCCATCGCCTCTGCAAGTTCAAGCTCGATGAAGGAGATGGCATTGCCTTCCGAATTCACCCCCTCGCTGATGAACACCGCGGGAACGCTTCCGTCAATGGGAATCGCAACCTCGCGCAGAAGCATGTTGAGCATGTCCAGCCGAATTGCATTGGCCTCTTCCTCGGTTGCGGCATACGTCCCTGCACTGACGTAGATGACCGTAATCGTCCCCTCCGCCGAGAGCACGATAATATTCGCCTGCGGCTCGACGCCGCTGACATTCCAGTCATTCTTGAGCTCAACGCTTTCCGCAATCATGTCCCCCGTCGTGGAAACGTTAACCGATCCATTGGCCACCACAACATCGCTAAGCACCAGGTCGGGGCTGTCGTTAGTCACTTCAAGCGAGCCATCCCCCATGATCTCAACCGACATCGAATTGACCTGAGTATTGACTGCCAGGCCGCCCCAGGCCGTCACATCGAGATGATCCGCCAGAATAATGCTCGTCTGCTCAAGCATGGCCAATGAGCCCTGCACGTCAAGCATCACATCCGCCGAACCCGACGCGGAGATCAGGTCGACCGTCAGCCAAACCATATCTCCGCTTCCCCTGACCCAAAGACTGATGTCGTTCTCGTCGGAGTCCAGCAGAGACATAATACGCGTAGCCGCCACCGAAAGGCCATTAGTCGTAATCGCGATTGAGCCATCCGCGGTGCTGACATCCGCCAGTTCCACTGATGTAGTTTCGGCATTCAGGCCGTGAACGCCAAGAACCAAATCCCCCGCCCCGAGAACCGCGGCAGTTATGGAAGCGACCGAAAGGTTCTCAAGGGTAATGCCCGACAATGCCGCTGCATAAAGGCTCTCCGCGTTGATCGATCCACCCGTGTCAGGCAAGGCGTCCTCGCTGCCGGACTTGCTTTCGGTGCCCATTTCACCTGGCTGAATGATCTCGCCGGCCGGTGCGTCAAGCACAATGCTGTCCGCCGTCAGGTTGGCATCCAGCAATGATATGTCCCCGCCGTTATCGCCGGCCTTCAGATGGATCATGCCGCCGGCGCCTGTAGCCGCAAGGAAGCCGCCTATTGTCGGTCGCTCACCATTCTCGTCGACTTCATCGGTCGGCACGTCAGTATCCTTGTGTACGTTCACGGTGCCGATCCCCGAACCGCCTTGCCCCGCCCGCACTTCGATACCGGTGCCCGCCGCCTGAATCATATTTGTGATCCGAGCATCCGTTCCCGCAAGAATTTGCACGCTGTCCCACGCGCTGATGACGCCATCGACCAGCACCGTCGTCGCAGCGCTTATCACGATGTCTTCGCCAAATCCGGCCGCAATACCGCCGTTTGCCCCATTGCCCGTTACAAGACTTGCCGTTTCACCGATGAACACCGACCCGCCCGCCGCAATCGTTATCGACCCGCCGGCCTTGACATGGATGATGTCGAAGATCTTCGGATCAACCGGCATGTCGCCGCCAACGATAACGTCGCCGCCCTCAGACTCGATCGATATTTCACTCGTCTCGCTCGAGGCGTTCATGCTCGCCTTAACCAGAACCTGCCCGCCGGCCTTGATCGTAATATTGCCCGAAGCCGTCAGGGTATCGAGGTCAAACACCGAAAGATCCAGAGGACCATCCGCCGCCACGGCGCTGCTCTGCCAGGTGAGTCGTTCCTCCATGACAGGCTCGAACTTCCAGTTGGTAACCTGCTCCATCTTTATGACCGGCACTTCAGATGCAATCGTCTCGTATCGCGGCCGCAGATCGACTATATCATGCGCCTGCGTGAAGATCCGGTACGTGATATCCGACCGAACGTCCATGATATCTTCCCATTCGGTCGTCATCTTGTAGACGTAGTCGTCCTGTATCTCGCCCGTATTGTATCCCTGCGTCGGTTCGTGGCTCCATCGCGGATCCATCTCGTACACAGCGTACAGCGGAACCGACCCGTCCAGATCGTTCCACAGGCCATTCGGCCACATCATCAGGTGGTCTTCCTGATTGAGATTGTTGGGCTCACTCGGGTGGAAATTGGAATAGCCCGAACCCCACGACGTCAGAACAGTCCCGTCAACCCACATCAGAGTCCAACTGTTATGCGAAGTTCCATAGACATTATAGCCACCGATCCAAACGCTGTTGCCTTGAGCAAGATTCCGGACATGATCGTTTTCTGCCTGATCATTAATCACCACAAGGTACCAGCCCGTGCCCGAGTGAGCCGCGTTGGCGCTGTACCACGTCTCAAGGATCTGGTGGAAATGATAAGCCGTACCCAGCCAGTCGCTCACCCTGCCGGTCGAATACTGGTAACGCTGGTAATCACTGAGAAGTTCCAGATTGATATTCGCCTGACCGACCTGAACCGCCGCATCGTTGCCAACATTAGTCTGTCCGAAAACAAGCCTGCCGTTCGCATCTAAACCAAACGCCCAGTTGTTGCCGGTGAAAGCCGCCGCGCCTCCACTCGTCCCACCCAGCGTCTGCGGATTACTGAGGCTCTGCGAATCGGTCGTCTTATAATACACAATGTTGCCGTTTCCGTCCTTGATCTGGTAAACCAGCGTCCCATCGGAAGACACCGTACCAGCCTGGCCAAGGTCCCAGTCCTCACGATCCCATTCGGTCTTAACGGAATTATCCACAAACGTAATGCTCGACAGGAATCCCTGGTCAAGCAGCAGTTGATTGAAGTAGCCCATATCTCCGATATAACCGCCATACAGTTTGGCCATGGACATCAGTATCTCGGCATAGAGAACAATCGAACCGAACTGTAAATCATCAGCATAGTTGACTTGGATCTGGTTGTATTCACGCCCGTCGTAAATACTGTACTGCTCATATGAAGTCGGCTCACCCTCAGCCCAGGCGGCATCCGGCGTTTCTTGATAAGTTACAAGCCACCGTGCCGGACTGTTGTCATAATCATTCCGCACCCACTGATCCCCCACCTCTGGATTAGACGGCGCGCCGGTCTGCTCCATGTATGACCACTCTTGAGTATATCGCATCTGAGCCACCTGACGGAACTGGCCGACAAGCTCATCGTAGGTATGAACGTTGCCAACATACTGCAATGTCTTGTCGTCCGGGTCCGTTCGGTCATTACCGAGAGCAGTAACAACATAATTTGACCACCAGGCCTCAGGCACTCGCAGGAATATGTCTGTCCCGTCGTCGAGTTCATAAGGCACAACACTCCGCTTGGTCCCGCTGAAATCCAGATCCCAGAACGTCGCCGTCGGAATACCTTCGAGATTCCTGTTGATCCGACCCAGACCTTCAGTCGCCGAATAAAGTTTCTCCCAGCCATGCTCTGCAAGTATCTGGTCTTCACGAGCGAAGAAGCTGGCGATGTACTGCGCTTTAGCCGGGTTGCCGTAATCCTGGTTGTAGTCTATGCCGGCAATGAAGAAGTCTGCGGCAAGGTCCTCGATTGCGCCTTGAACCCTGTCGAAAATCAGTTCAGCGACCTGCCGCGTCATCGTCGCACCGTCGATGCTGAAATTGCTCCGAACAATTGCCGCATAGTCCGCCGCCGCTTCTTGAGAGAAAGCGATCTTTCCATTCTTAATAAGCGATGCAGGTATGCCCGCCGTATTTATTCCCGCCAGCGCTTCATTAAGCATCGCAAACGGCGGCAGCCAGTGCGCAAGCGCAGCCTCCGCAATACTCGCGTGGCGGCCGGGATCATAATGGATCGCTGGATCGAACGGCTCATACTCATTGAACCAGAAATCAAAGTATTTCTTGTACTCGTCATAGGATGTAATCTGGAAACCGCCGTAATCAAGCGTCAAGGCCGGCGTGGCATGGAAGTGGTTGTCCACAAAAATGCCCGGCACAAAAACCAGGCCGTCCGTCGCATCCGCATACATAATACCCTGAACCGCCGGAGCGTAAGCCGAATCGACCGCAATCACATTGCCGCTGCCGCCAGACTTGTTGGAATCGTCCCCGCTGAGATCAAACACAAACTGCAGGGAGGCATTCGACACATATGACCCGCCCGCCGACGCCACATCCGTAAGCGTGGCGTTCTGGAACATATCGTACAAACTCGGCTTCTTCGTAATCGGAATGTGCGTGTACAGCGTAACCTCGCGGTGGAAGCCCGACAGGAATTGAACATCAAAGAGCTTCTCATAGCCTAAGTAATCGAGTATTGCCCGTACCTGCTCGGTGTCCGTAAGGTCGTGCCATGTCTTGTACTGCGTCCCCTGCTGAAGCGTAACGTCCTTCAGTATCGTATAAAGCTCGGTAAACGTGTACTCTGTATAGAGTTCAAATGTTGCACCTGAACCGATCTGCTTGTTCATGCCCATCTCGACCGGAACCATGATCGCAGGATTGAACGGCATGCCCGCCGCCGCCGCACCCTGTATCACCTGCTCAAGAGTCGCCCCCTGGGCAATCGTCGGACCAAGGTCCGGCAGTTTGCCGGCATAGTTAATAACTTCCTCAAATACATAAAGCAGGATTTCATCAACAACCTGCACCGGCTGATTAAGGGCGTCGTAGACGAAGATCAGCAGGTTGCCGTCTTCCTTTGCCTTGCCCGGCCAATCCAGGTCCTCGACACGGTAATCCACGCCCTGAATGAAATACTCGCGAAACTGCTCGGCCAGCGTCAGCTTGCGGATGCCGCCCAGAACATCCTGAATAAGAACGCGGTTGAGACGCACAAGCTCGCTGTCAGTCAGAGTCCGCGACAGCAGGCTCTGTGCCTCGCTGCTCAAAACAGCCGAGGCGAAAGCCTGAGCATCATAAATCGACTCGCCCCCGCTTATGATCGCGTTAAGATCGTTTAGAATCGCCTGTTTTAGCGCCTTGGACGGCTCATTGCCCCACGTATAAGAGCCCAGCATGTTCAAGGTCGTTTGTGACAGACGCTGTCGTATGGAATAGACCGCCGGATTGCCGAATATCCCGCTGGGCATCGAAACAGACAACAGGAATGCCACAAGTTGGGCGTCCTCCAGATCGACCATACCGAAGCCCGTCTTATAGTAGCCGTCCTGGAACAGACGCGCCTCCACGCTGCCGAATTCACTGCCGACCTTGACCTCATCGAAACCCGTCTGTTCGGTCGTAATCGTCGGAATCCAGTGCACCACCGGCCGGAGTATAAAGCCCGCCTCTACCCGGCGATAGCCGGTAACAACGTCGACGTAAACCGGCTCGTAAGTCACATACGCCGGGGCAAACTGCAAGTCGTCGTTCATCGTATCGTCATAGGCCAGCAGAATCACTTCGCCGGGCGCATCCAGTTCAATATTGCCGCTGGCGTCTGAATTATACCCAGCCGCTATCTTGCCTTCCGCCGAAACAATGATACTGCCCGTAACATCGTCAAGCCCGGCATTGAGATATGCATCGCCTGCCGAAAGGATCTCGCCGCGAACGATAATATTCCGGTCGGCATTGATCTCCACACGCGAATTCGGCCCGTCGACCGAGTCGTCCAGAGCCGCCCCTTCCACCGCAACAGTTCCGTAGATGCCGATGTCGTACCCGTTAAGTTCCACCAGTCCCTGAGCCGCCACATACGCGCGGAAGTAGTATATCTCGCTCCGGGCAATGTAAATCCTGCCCGAATCGGGTCCTGTGCCGGTGGCCGTCAATCGCACCTGCGAATACGGGTCGCGCGCAATCGTAACACTCTCATCCCGAGCCCATATATTCGCCCCCGTCATCTCGATCAAGTTCCGAGCATTGACCAGCGCATCTGTCCACAGGTAGATATCCGAAAGCGACTCTATGCGAACCTCGGTAACGTCCACGGTCGCTGCCGACCCCATACCTTCACTCAAATAAACTCGTCCCACCATGCCGTACAGGTATATCGCCTTGTCGCCGTTGATCGTGATCTGGCCCGTCGGACCAGTAGTGTTCAATGTCCCGCCGCTCAGACGAGCCGGCAGATCAATCAGCACCTTCCCGCTGGTCGCCTTGAAGCCGCCGCCGGCCTGAATACTGCCATTGTTCCACCGCAAACCCACGTAGACCGGCTCTTCCAGGCTCAGAGGATCAGCCACTACCGGCACACCCTCGGCCTCCGCGGGCATCTGGAATCCGACAACCGGAATGCCCGCTTCGTCAACAAGCTCCCCTCGCTCATTGACCAGATAGTACACACTGTCGATTCGCCGAATCAGTTCGCCTTCGCTGCTCACCAGGTTGCCGTAGCGGTCCGCAAGGTAATGAACCCCGCCGATTTCCACTGCCGTCCGCCTTGCCCCCACACCGTTCAGCAGACCGCTGGCGGCATTGAGCAGCAGACCGTCGGAATTAATCTCATACCCATCACCATCGATCAGTGTCGTCTGATCGTCCGCAATCAGATTGCCGTGTCGGTCGACCCGGTCCCCGTATGCATTAATCGACTCGCCGTATTCGTTAATGAAGTTGCCGTACTCGTCTACAAGATACCCGTATTCGTTGACGAACCTGCCGCTGACGTCCAGTCGCATCCCCCTGCCGTTGACCACAAATCCCGCCGCATCCAGCAGTTGTCCGCCCTCGTCAACATGGAAGAACCGCACCGCCCTCTCGCGCGTCTGCAAGCCCAACTGGGCAAGATTTACCGACGTGCTCTCGACCTCAATTTCATAGCCCACAACCGTCAACACCAGCATGCCGTCGCGCTCAACCGCCTCAATAGCCGCGTACGGACTTGCATTAATGGCCGTGTTGATATGGTTTATCAACTGGGTGCTGGAGTTGAAAGCGGAAGTTGCCGCCGCATTGATAACCACGGATGCACCGCTCACAACCGTTCCCAAACCGTCATCCAGCACAAGATTCAGCGTAACATTGGAAGTAATCCGTCCATTGCCGGGCAGCGGATTACCGGCCAATAACTCGAAGTACTCGACAAGTCGATACCCTTCCTTATCCACGTAGAAAGGCGTCTCCGAATCGTCGTAACCGATATAGATCGGCATACCGCCCAAAATATAATGTCCCTGAGAATCGACCAGGAGTTGCGGTGTACCGAACACATCAGTAATCACCTCTCCCGACGCATTCCGCGCAATCAGGAATCCAAAGTCATCTATAAGTTGTCCGTTAGCATCAATAGTGAAGCTGCCCAGCGCCCCACCCGTGGTCATCACCTCAACCGTCCGCGTCTCGTACAGCAGCTTCGTAAGCAGCACACTGATGTCCGCCTCCGAAAGGCTGTTGGCCCCCGTCAGAACAAGCTGATCCCCCGCCTCAACGTAACCGGCGATGAGCAGTTGATCCCGACCTGAAATAAGAGTAACATCCGAGTCCGCGTCCAATGCCTGAATCACGCCTTGTATCGTAATCCCGCTCTCGGCGGCAATCATCACCGAACTGAAAGCCGACGGATAAGCAATATTCACACTGACCGCATCGCTATCAGTATTTATGTAACTGCTCACCATCAGCAGGAACTTCGGCGTAGCCCCACCCGTTACCGTAATACTGACCGCGCCCGTCGCCTGAACGAACCCGCCCCGCTCAATCGTCTCGCCGACAGCCGCTGCATCGCCGTTCACCACGTCCAGATCAGTCGCCTCATCCCAGCCGCCGATCGTCACCATCTCTTCTGCCGCGATCTGCACGCCGGCCTGCTCGCCCCTCCAGGTAACCCCCGGTGCCTCGCCCATAAGCACCCGATTGGGATCGGCCCCCGCATACAAACCGCCAAGAATATCAACGTAAGGCGCCTGCATCTCAATCAAGCCGTTGTCATGTCGCACCATAACGCGACTGGCCGCGCCGATGTCTATCCCGCCCGTCGCAATTAGTTGCACCCGTCCGCTCGCCACAACCCAGGCCGCCAGCGGATACGTCTGCCCCTCATTAAGAGCCGGACTCGTATCCGCATCGGTGCCGTAGGCCCCCTCGATACCCGTGCCCCCGCCAATTGCGATATTCGGCGCCACGATCCGCACACGCTCGTCGCCCCCCTCCAAAAAGCCCCGCTCCTCCGTAATGAAATGGAACGTCTCCACCCCGCCCGCTTCGATCTGCCCGGCCACAACAAAGTCTGTCGGCACGACGATCAGAATCGAACCAAACGCATCCACGTCCCCGGTCAGTGTCAGCGTCGCCGACGGACTGATCACCACTTCATAATTCTCAGCCCCAGGCTCGCCCACCGGCTCTGGAGCCGTCGCCCCGGCGTTTTTGATCACGCCATCGATCACGATATTCTCACCGGTAATCACAATCCGCCCGCCGGTCTCGATCCAGCCAGATTCCCCGGTAACCACAACGTCGCCATGCTCCGAATGCACCACCACGTCGCCGACCATGCGCGGATCATCCGTCTGCAGCGAACCAATCGGGCCGTTCACGATCACATTGTTGTACCCGTCTATCTCAATGCGCTGAGCGATCGCCGACGGACTCCTCGTCCCCAGCCACGCCGTCGGGCTGATCATTACGCTGTCGGCGCCTGCACTAACCGCCGTATGCCCCGCCGATATCAGTACGTTCCGATCAGCAAGTATCAGGCCGTTGAGCGTCAGCGTATCCCTTGCCGTAAGAACGACATCACCCTCAACCCCGCCCGCGATCAGATCGCCCTTAAGGAACCCGTTATCACCCAGGTCCAGGACTATCGGCCCGTTGATCGTCTGCAAGAGCGCCGACCAGTCCAGATCAAGATAAGTATCCGGCCCCTCAACCAGTGTGATCTGACGATCCGAAAGCACCGAGCCCGCTATGTAAAGCTCCCCGACCGGGTTCTCAGCCGACCCGAATATGACCTCCGAACCCGCCGCCTTCGCGATAATATTGAACGGCCGCGAAGATTCCACGTCCGTCCCGTCCGCCACTGTGTCCAGCCCTAACAGCCCCGCATTAACGCTTTCCAGCAGACCCATCCCCGACGGATTCTCAAAATCAGCAAGAACCCTGAAGTAATACTGGCTGCTCAAGAGTATCTTGCCGTTCTTCAATTTGACCTTCACAATCGGATCAGCCACCCCGCCAACCGTAACCGGATCATTCCCGAAATCATCCGTGTAGGGCTCATTGGCAAGATTCACGTAGCTGGCGGTATTCAGCGCCGTCTGAATATTCAACACCAGATCCATGATCCTTCCGCCGGTCCGGTTATCAGCCGTGTCCGTCGCCGCTATGGTAACCTCACCGACGATCTTCTGCGTCCCCAGGTTCACCCAGAGCACAAACGTCACATCATCTGTCAGCACGCCGCTGTTCGACGAACGGTTAGCCTTGATATCCTCACCGTGCGGCATAGCCGTCAGTCCCAGCATGCTCTCATTGACCGAC
>JAWLHD010000004.1:26272-29646 GCA_041690555.1 Anaerohalosphaeraceae bacterium | reverse complement strand
TATTCGGGGCAGGAGATCGGGAACGACCGGGAGGCGTGGGAGAAGTGGCTGAAGACTTTGGGCAGCAAACATGGGGGAAAAGGTGTCTGACACTTTTAATCATGCGTGATCCTTTGCTTGTGGAATACTTGTTTGTCGTTTGCTACGTACTGTCTGTGGTTCGGGGCACACGGGGCTACTTTCGCGTTACTGCCGAGGAACTGGCGGCGTGCTCGGCGAGATTGCGTGTAGTGTGGCTGGCGAAAAGTGCGGCGGTCATTCTGCTGCTGGTGTATGTGGCATCGCGGCAGGAGGGGAGGCTGGATTCGATCGGGCTGGACTTGTACAGGGCGGCCGACCTGGCGGCGGGAGCGGCGTTGTTCGTTCCCGCGGCAATGTTGTTTCTTTTCACGACGAGGATATTCGGCGCGGGATCAGGGCAGGAGAAGAAGCCGGCCAAGTACATGGCGGCCATGCTCGGCTGCAAGACGCGGAAGCAGCGGAGCCTTTACCTCGGATGGCTTACACTGGCTTCGGTGGAGGAGGAGGTGGTGTTCCGCGGGTATCTTGTTCTTTTGTGGGGGGCGCGGACGGGTGCGATCGAGGATTGTGCGGTAGTGTCGGGGATACTGTTCGCTGCGTCGCATATTTACCAAGGGAGGCGGGCGGCGGCGATGCATCTGCTGACGGCGGCGATACTGACGGCGCCGGTTCTGATAACGGGCAGCATCATGATGTCGATCGGGCTGCACGTGTCGTGGAACGTGCTGAGTACGCTTGCGGCATGGAGCGGACACGACGCGAAGGCATCGGGGACATCGAAGGGGTGGTATCAGTCGCTTTGCCTGGTATACGGCGTTTTCTGCGTGGGGGTGCTGGTTTGGCAGGGTGAACGGCTGGGGGCGTTTCTGGACGGTGCCTTTGGGGAAGGGGCGTCTGCCTGGGCGATTGCAGTCTTCTGTGCGGCTGCTGCGCTTCTGGTTGTGCTTCAGATACGGAAGGACAAGGCGGCGGCGGGCACACAGGAGCGGGCGGCGGAAGGCGCGGTGGCGGCGGCGAGGCCGGCGGGGAGGTGCACCAGACTGGCGGTGGCGGCGATGGCGGCGAGCATTTTCGGGCTGATGGGCGTGGTTTGGGTGCTGGATGTGATCCCGGGCGGACACAGACTGACTTTGTGGCCGAGCGGCGGGGTTTACGGGGTTTACGTTGCGGCGGTGGCGGCTTTGGGCGTATGGGCGAGGCGGCGGGTGCGGGCGAGCGGGGGCAGGCTGGAGGGCAGCGGGCTGGCGGCTGTCGCAATCGGAGTTTCGCTGCTGCCGGCGGTGGGCGTTGCCGGTTTGTACGTGCTGGTGCAGGCGATGGCTTTGGGGATGATGCTGTTTATGCGCATAGTGGTGTGGCTTATGGGCTTTGCGCTGGCTTTGGTCGATAAGGCGGCAAATTGAGAGGGAGGGGGTTTGGCGCGATGCTCGGGTAGTATTTGGCACAGGGGCGGCTGCATGGGCGTGCCCGCGATGGGGTGGTGGTATGCCGGGGTGTTTGCCCAGGCGTGGCGGCGCAGCGAGGAGTGACGCCGGGGCGGGCTGAATGAGGAGCCCGCGGGGCGGCGGCGACGGGATGCCGACGGGGCGTCTGACGGCTACTTCAGGTCGCGGACCTGGATGTTTCGGAACTCGACTACGGAGCCGTGGCCGAGGAAGCCTATGTGTCCCGTTCGGCGTTTGAGGCCGGGGTGGGGTCTCTTGTCGATTGTTCCTTCGTCGATTGCCGGCTGGATGTCGGCGTCGACTATGGGTTCGCCGTTGAGGATGACCTTGATTTTTGTTCCCTGGGCGATGACTTCCTGGGCATTCCATTCGCCGACGGGTCTGAGGTAGCCTCGTTTGGCGGGGACAACGCCGTATATGGAGCCGTGGTACTGGTATGGCTGGAGGTTTTCGTAGATTTTGGCGGTGTCGTCGAGTATCTGGAGCTCCATTCCGACGTAGGCGGCGTCGCCGTGTGGGGGCGTGCGTATGCCGAGTCCGTTGTTGGCGCCGGGGGTCAGCTTGAATTCGAACTTGAGGTGGAAGTCGTCAAACTGCTGTTCGGTGTAGAGGTTGCCGCCGGGTTTGCAGACGATTTTGCCGTCTTCGACGACGTAGCCCTTTGTGTCGCCGATCCATCCGGCGAGGTCCCGTCCGTTGAACAGCGAGCGGAACTCGCCGTGTCGGGGGATTTCGCGGATGAAGATGTTGGCGAAGTCGATGGGGTCGCCGTGGCACTGGAGCTCGATCTGCTCGGAGGGGAAGATGGGGATGGAGCGGTCCCAGTAGTTTTCCAATACGACGTTGTCGACGACGAGGAGGCCGTTGAGGCAGACGGTTACCCTGTCGTCGATCATGCGGATGCGGAAGGTGTTCCACGTGCCGATGGGGTTGTCGGCGGTCAGCAGCGGTTTGGAGGGGTTTTTCTGGTTGTTGTAGAGTCCGCCGGAGCCGACGCCGTGCTGCTGGGGGTCCCAGATCTGGACTTGGGGCGAGCCGCGGAGATAGATGCCGCTGTCGCCGCGCGGCTTAAGGATCTTCCAGTCGACGAGCATTTCGAAGTCGGCGTAGTTTCTGGCGGTGGCGAGGCTGAAGCCTCGGCCGTCGAAGTGCAGGATGCCGTCTTCGACGGTCCAGTGGGCTCGCATGGTTTCGTCGGCTTTGGCCTGTGCTTCCCTGAGCTTTGCTGGCTCGAGGGCGGCTCGCTTAATGGGGTTGTCGTTGGGGCTTGCCAGGAGGCCCTTCCAGCCGGTGAGATCTTTGCCGTTGAAGAGCGGGACGAAGCCTATTGGGGCGGGTCGGACGAGGACGTCCTTGACGGGGGGTATGCGGTCGATCAGTGCTGTCATTCGGTCGCGGGTCTTTTCGTCTGTGACGGAGGGCAGTGCCATGCGGAGGGCTACGACGACTTCGTAGTCAGTGAGGGGATTTGCGCGGTCATCGGGGCCGAGGGCGATGCGAGCGGCTGCGAGGGCAGCTTCGGTCTTGAGGTCGGCGTCGTCGAGGAATTCGGCGACGAGGCGGAGGGCATCGAGCGTGCGGACATTGGCGAGGCCGGCGATGATGAGCTTTTTTTCGTCGGGGCGTTGTGTGGCGGCCAGTGCGCGGGCGTAGATGTTTGTAATGTCGTCGGGCGTTCGGCCGGAGGCGCCGAGGACGCGGACGAGGCCGCGTATGGCAAGGACACGGTGGGTAATGCTGCGGGTCATTTCGATGTTGGCAAGCAGAGCCGGGGCGGCTTCGTCGTCGGGCCAAGCGGCGAGGGCACGGACGGCGGCGTCGTTTACGGCGGGGTTCTTGTTGTCGATTTCGGCGACGACGGCCTTGAGGGCGGGGGCGGAGCCGACGCGGCCGAGGACGGAGATCAGG
>JAWLHD010000004.1:0-26262 GCA_041690555.1 Anaerohalosphaeraceae bacterium | reverse complement strand
TTGTCGGCGGCGGCGAGAGCGGCGACGATCTTTTCGGCACGGGCCTGGGGGTCGTCGATCTGCTGGGCGGCAACGACGAGGGCGCGCTGGATGGCGGACCTGACGGCGTCTTCGGATGCGGCGTTGAGCCGGGCAATGAGGGCGTCGATGTCGGCGGGGGCGGCTACGTCGACGAGGGCCTTTGCGGCGGCGGCCTGGACGGGGGCTTCGTCAGAGTCGAGGGCGGCGAGGACCGGTGCGCAGTGGGCGCGGGCCCTGCGGGCGGCGAGCGACTCTATGATGGCGACCTGGGCGCGGGGCGAACTTTGGGGGAGGGCTTTGGCGAATGCGTCGATGACGGCGTCGCCCTTGAGGCGGTTGAGGGTTTCGGCGGCAAGCCTGGCTTCGGCGTCGGTTTGGGCGGTCCGGATGAACTGCATTACGGGGGCGATTGCAGTGTCGCCGGCGAGTTTTACGGCGGATGCAACTGCTGCGGCACGGACGGCGCTGTCGGTGTCGTTCATGGCGGCAACGATTGCATCGTATGCCGTGTTGTCGCCTCGGTCAGCCAACATGTTCAGGATGGCCGCTTTCGCGGGAGCGGGGCTTGTGCCGGCTTTTTGAATCCACGTCTGGGTGGCGGCGGCGGCTCCAAGATTTCGGGCCAGGGCAAGCGCGGCGGCGACTACCTGCGGCTGGGCGATGTCGACGGCGGTCAGCAGGTCCGGGAGGGCGTCTTCGCCGATGGCGGCAACAAGCGTGGTCAGGGCGGCACACTGGACGTGGGGCTCATTTGCCCTGTCGCGAGCGGCGATCAGGTCGCGGCATATCCGGGCAGAATCGGCTGCGGCGCCCTGTTCGGCGCGACGGGCGGCGTACAGGAGATAGCATGATGTGGCATAGGAGCGTTCGTAGGGGGCAGGGGTCTGGACGGCGCGTGCGAGGATTCTTTGTGCGGCCGGGTCGCCGATTTTTGCGAGGGCGAAGAGTGCGGCACGGCGGAGGTTGACATCGGAGCTTCGTGCGTCGGCAATGATGGCGCGGACGGCGGAGGCGCAGCGGAGATTGCCCAGCGCGGTAACGATTGTTACGCGGTTGGCGCCGCGGGCGGCGGGAAGCGCCGCGGCAAGTGCGGCGGCGGCATTGTCGGCTGCGATGGCCTGCAGCGCCATGGCGGCGGGCTGGCAGAGGTAATCGTCGGCGAGGAACGGAGCGATGGCGTCGACGCTTTCGGCTTTGCCGGCTCGCTGGAGGCGCTCGATGAGGAACTGCTTTGCATCGCTGCCTTTTGCGGCGGGAAGCGATTCGGCGACAGCCTTGACGAACATGAGTCGCTCCGCTTCGGCGTCCGGGCGGCAGACGTATACGGCGAGCCCGTCGAGGGCATAGCGCACCTTCGAGTCGCCGCCGTCGGCGGGTTCGGCGAGCATTGCACATAAGCTCTTGACGGCCTCCGCACCGAGCTCAACGACAGCTTTGGCATTGGCGTTTGCCTGTGCGGGGGAAGCGGCCGGGGTCTTGTCGAGGATCGCGCGGATCTGTGCTTCGTCGGCGGATGCGGGCACGGCGGCGATCATTGAGACGATACATGCCATCAAAAACTTAGCTGTTGCGTTCATCATTCTTCTCCGTATGAAATTGTGCTGCATAATGATAATGCGTCATCAGGCGGGCAGATGCCAGGGGGCCCGCTGCGGCTGATCAACGAGGCGATTGGCCTCTTCGTCGGCGATGAACTGCTCGGCAACGGGGTCGTAGCGAATGGGTCGGGCGAGGCGCACCGCTATAACGCCGAGATTGACGATGGTGCAGGAGCGGTGGCCGTTGGATTCGTTGAGAGCGAATTTGAGCCGGTTTCGGACGGCGTGGGCGAAGTCGGTTACCTGGGGCTCCGGTTCGGGCAGCGCGGCGACCTTTTCGGCGAGTCCAGTGACGTCGGACCTGAGCCGCGGGTAGAGCTTGCCTTCGGGGCCTTCGATAAAGGGTGCGTTTACGTCTTTGTTTTCGCCGTCGAGGATGAGCTTGCAGCCGTCGGCATATTTCATTTCGATTCGCCGCCAGGGGATTGCGGCATCCGGGTGCTGCTGTGGTGTATCGGCTTCGATCTCGACGGGCGAGGTGTCGTCCTTGCCGAGGATGTACTGGACGGGATCGAGGTAGTGCATTCCCATGTCGCCGAGTCCGCCGCCGTCGTAGTCCCAATAGCCGCGGAAGGAGCCGTGCGTTCGGTGCGGGTGATAGGGCTTCCACGGGGCTGGGCCAAGCCAAAGGTCGTAGTCGAGGCGCTCGGGCACTGGCTGGGGCGTGAGGTCGGTTCGGCCGCTCCACATGCCCAACTTCCAGTCGAAACCGGTGGCGGCGTTTATGGTTACCGTGAGCGGCCAGCCGAGAAGGCCGGCGTCGACGATCTGCTTTATGGGCTTTACGGTTGTGCCGAAGCCGTAGAAACCGCCGCTGAAACGGAACCATGTGTTGAGGCGGAAGATACGCCCGTATTGCAGGACGGCGTCGCGGACCTTCTTGCCCTCGCCGATGGTGCGGGTCATTGGCTTTTCGCACCAGATGTCCTTGCCGGCCTGGGCGGCGGCGATGGAGATCAGGGCGTGCCAGTGGGGCGGCGTGGGTACGTGTATAATGTCGATGTCGTCGCGGTCGATGACCTCGCGGAAGTCCTTGTAGCCTTTTACGTCCTTGTCGACCCGGGCGAGGGTGCGGCTGAGGTGCTGTTCGTCGACGTCGCAGACTGCGAGCAGCCTGGCGCCGGGGTAACTGAGGTGGCCCTGGCCCATGCCGCCGACACCGACGACGGCTTTTGTCAATTGTTCACTGGGCGGCGGGCTGCCGGGCGCCCCGAGGACGCGACGAGGCACAATGGAAAAAGCGGCGGCAGCGCCGGCGGTCTGTAGAAACGTTCGTCTGCTGATCGTTGGGCTTTTCATCAGGCCTCCCATTGACAACGAATAAGTTTTTCGAAATCCAACATGCCTGCACCCCGGCGGGCGCACACATTACATCTTGCCGAAACTGGTGAGTATTCTGGCGGCACGCTTAATGTCTCCGAAGCGGTCGCTTCCGGCTTCCCGCTCAATGGCGAGGACGCCCTTGAAACCGACCTTCCGAAGCGTTCGGAGGAACTCTTCGGTGCGGACGTCGCCGTCGCCCCAGGGCACTTCGGTGCCCCACGTACCGCGTTTGTTGGTGCGGATGGCGTCCTTTATGTGCACGTGTTTGATCCAGGGAGCGAGGATGTGGACGGCTTCGAGCGGTTCGCCCTTGCCGTATAAGATCATGTTGGCCGGATCGAAGTTGATGGCGACGGACGGATGGTTGAGTTTTTCGAGGAACGTGCGCATGTCGACGGCGGTTTCCTGTCCGGTCTCCATGAGCAGTTCGAGCCCTTTTTCGGCGGCTGCGTCGGCGAGGGTCCTGGTTCGGTCGAATATCTTTCGTGTATATTCCTTGCGTGTGTGGTCTATGAAGCCAAGGTGGGTGGAGATGTAGCGGACGCCGAGCTGCGCGGTGATTTCGGCGGCCTGTATGAAGCGTTCCCTGTTGGTGTCCCAGCAGTCGTCCGGCGCGATCCCGCCGGTGCGTCGGATTGCGTCGAGGCTGGAGTAGTCCTCCTGCGGGAAGCCGATCATGGCGCTGCTGACGACCCAGGACTGTCTGGTGATCGCGTCCATGTAAGGTTTTGCATCGGGTCCGACGGCGGGTCCGACGTCCAGATGGACATGCTCAATTCCGAGTTTGTCCATAGCTTCGGCGACGCCTGCGACGTCCGTCTGAAGCGACCAACTGCAAACCCCTACGGGCCAATTACCACACTTTATCATGTCTGTCTCCTGTTATGTTCTTTGCGCGTTTACTGCAATTCGACCGTCCGGTGTTTTCCGGCGGATTCTTTTTCGGCCAATACGATTTTGACGGAGTTAAGTGATTCCTGCAGGGTTATGACCTGCGGGGGGTTCTGTCCGGCGGCCTTTCTGGCGAAATGGTCGATCTCGATGGAGTATCCGTCGCCGGAAGCCACGTCCGGAGTGAAGGTTTCGCCGTCGACGGGGCAAACGCGAAAGGCCGGGGCGCGTGTGCAATCGTAACTGATAGTGGCTTTTTCGAGGACTATGTTGAAGCTCATTTCGAAGCCGAAGGCGGGGGTCATGCCCCATCCGCCTTCCGCGACGACGACTTTGTCGTCATCGTAGATGTACTGTGTGGCAATGTGTATTGCACCGCCGGCGGGGGTTTTTGCCTGTCGGCTGAAGACGGCGGCCGGCATTCCGAGGAGGTACTGTACGTAATCGGTGTCGTGTATGTGAAGGTCCATTGCGACTCCGCCGCTTCGTGAGTCGTCCTTGAACCAGTCTCCCCATGCGGGCGCTGCGCCGAGGCGCTGGAATGTGGCGGCGATGACCCGGCCGTACTGGCCTTCGGCGACGATCTGGCGGGTCGCGGCGTATTCGGGCCAGAAGCGGACGCAGTGGCCGATCATGAGGACCTTTTTGGCTTTGGCGGCGGCGGCGATCATTCTTTGGCATTCGTCGATGGTTAGCGCCATCGGCTTTTCGCAAAGGACGTGCAGGCCGGCTTCGAGGGCCTTGATGCTGAAGTTGGGGTGCAGGAAGGTCGGCAGTGTCAGGGAAATCGCATCAAGATCGGCTTCGGCGATGAACCTGTTGTAATCGGAATACAACTGCATGGCGTCAAAATCGACCTGGTCGGCGGCGCCGGCTATGTTGCCGACGGCCTTCTGCGTGTCCTGTACAATGTTCGGATTGGCGTCGCAGACGGCGACCACCTCGGCGTCCGGGCGGGCCTTCCACTGTGCATAGTGCATGCGACCCATGAATCCGAATCCTACTATTCCTACTCTCAGCATTGTTCAACTCCGTTCAATTTCTTTCAGCAATTGATCGAATCTATGAGGCACATTACTTAATAAGTTCCTCTTTCACCTGTCCAGTCCCTGTATCGCTCTTGCCACGTTTCGAGTTCCTGTCGCTCGAATGCTTCCCACTTTGCCCTGTTCTTAATCATGTTCGGTATTATCTACAGCGACCAGCCCTGGCGGTATTCGCGATGAAGGAACTGGTTGGCTTCGGGTACGTTTGTGAACTGCATATTATCACAGTCCCAGAGCAGCGCCTCTCGGAAGAGGCGTTCTCTTAACTGCATTCGCAGGGCGACGTTGCCAAGCAGTACGGTCTCGGTCATCGGGCCGGCGTGGTCGAAGTTTGAGCCGGCGGGGTCGCCGCCCTTGCAGGCGTTTATCCATTCTGTGTAGTGGCCGGGGGACCTGGGCAGGACTTTGGCGGCTTTGCCGAATTCATCTCGGCGGGCTTTCGGCATAATGACATGGCCTGCCATGATGCCTTTGTCGCCGATATAGAGAGAACCGTTTGTGCCCATCTGCCAGCCGGGGTCCATTCCATCGGGGCGCGGGGGCTTGAGGCCGCCGTCGTACCAGACGAACTTCAGAGCGGGCATTTCGCCGCGGGCGGGGAAGTGATAGGTCACGACCGAGCCCAGCGGATAGGTTTCGTTGTTTACACGGGTCGAGCAGGCTTCGACGGAGATCGGTGCGCCGAGTTTCAGCGCCCGGACGGCCGGGTCAAAGGAATGGCAGCCGATGTCGCCGAGTGCGCCGGTGCCGAAGTCCCACCAGCCGCGCCACTTGAATGGGGTGTAGGCAGGATGGTACGGTCTTACCGGCGCCGGGCCGAGCCATGAATCCCAGTCAAGGGAATCGGGCACGGACGGGGTGTCCTTGGGACGTTCGACCCCCTGGGGCCAGTACTCGCCCAAGGCGCCGCGGTTGGGGCGATCTGTCCAGATGTGGACCTCTCGGACGGGGCCAATGGCGCCCGCCCAGATGTTCTCGGCGATAATGCGGCGTTCTTCGCCTGCCTGTCCGCCGTTGCCCATCTGGGTTGCGACCTTGGCCTGGCGTGCGGCCTGTGCAACCAGGCGGGCTTCACGGACGCTGTGCGTCAGCGGCTTCTCGCAGTATACGTGCTTGCCTCGCTTCATCGCCATTATGGAAGCTACCGCGTGAGCATGATCGGCGGTGGAGATGACTACGGCGTCGATGTTCTTATCTTCGTCGTCGAGCATCTGGCGGAAGTCTTTGTAGCGTTTTGCATTTGGGAAACGCCGGAAGATGCCGGAGGCATGGGCCCAGTCGACATCGCACATGGCGACGATGTTCTGTTTTTCATCGCTGAGAGCCTGTATATTGCTCTGGCCGCGGCCTCCGACGCCTATGCCGGCAATGTTGAGCCTTTCACTCGGCGGGACGTGGGCGGGTCCTCCCAAGACGTGGCGGGGAACAAGTGTAAATGCGCCGGCGGAGGCGGCGGCGCCCATGAAGGTGCGGCGAGACATTGATTGCCCTTGCCGAATGCTTGTCTGCCTGTTTGCCATTGCTCAACTCCTCAAATTTTAGACTTTGCACAGCGGTTATAGCCCGCAAAACTCAACAATCCGCCCACACGCCGAAGCACTGCTGGCGGAATTTAACCAGTTTACAGGCATACACTTATTCATGCAAGTATATAGGGGCGCGGCAAGGCAAGTTTTTGAGGCAGACTGTTCAAAGTACAAGGAAGTACTGGGATTGTGTCAGGGCTTGACTGTGGATTTGGGGGCGTGGTCGAGCGGTTGAGGAGGGTTATTTCGCGTGGGTACGAGTTCTGCTCTGAGAATTCGATAGGCTCGGACAAGGAGCGATTCGACGGCGGACTGTGTGCAGCCGGTTCGGTCGGCGATTTGCTTGTAGCTGAGCCCGTGGAACTTGTGGAGGATTACGGCCTGGAGTTGGCGCTCGTTTAGCTTCATGAGAGCCCGCCAGACATGTTTAATCGGGGTTGAGAGGTCTTCTCGGCGGCTATCTGTACGCGGCTGTTGGGCCTCAGTAATGGCTTTTGCGGCGGCCGTGCGGCGCTGATTGCGTCTCTTTTCGTCAAAGCAGAGGTTGACGACGATTCGGCAGAGCCAGGTGGTGAATTCGGCGGAGGGCTTGTATTGAGGTGCGGCATTCCAGATGCGGAGGAAGGTTTCCTGGGTGACGTCTTCGGCGGTGTTCCAATCGGCGAGAGTGCGGTAGGCGAGGGTGAAGACCTTTTTGTGATGGCGCAGAAAGAGTTCGCCGAGGGCGGGTTTGCTGCCCTCGGCGAGTTTGGTCATGAGCTCGATGTCCGAGAATGACTGCACGAGCAGCCCTTTTCTTAGGGGTTCACGTGGTCGAGCCAGTTATCCATGAGGAGGCGGACGTCGGAGAGATCGACGACGCCCTGCTTGTTGAGGTCTGCGCCGAGGCACCAGTCGTTGTCGGCGCCACAGTCGATGCTGAGCCAGCGTGCGGCGAGGATCGCAAAGTCGTTTATGTCGACGTCGCAATCGCGGTCGAGGTCGCCGGTGAGTCGGGTTGAGAAGGACCAGATCGGGCCGGTAGTTTGGCCGCAGGCGTTTTTGGCGACGACCTGCCAATAGTATGTCGTGGAGCATTGCAGGGGACCGACACGGCAGAGAGGTGCGGGGGTGTCGGCGGAGACGAGCGTCATATTGTCGGGAGAGGTTCCGAGATAGACGTCCCATGCGGGGACAAGGTGGGCGAACTCGGTTGTTCGGGTGATTGATTCCCAGCCGGGGCAGCCGGTGTCGGGGCAGACGCTGGTGCGGTCGCATGGGCCGTCGGGTATGAAGTCCGCCTGGCCGCTGTAGAGGATTCCCTCAACTTCGAAAGTATGGGCGTTGACTACGGGTGAGCCGGAGCTGCCGACGAAGGCGTCAACGTTGGCTTTGAAGAAGGAGTCGCCGGAGTTGTCCCTGACGGAGGCATTGCCGGCGTATTTCAGCGGCAGTCCGAGAGGGTAGCCGGCGAGGAAAACCGGCTGGTCGTCGGCGATTCTGTCTTGTCGGCGTATGCGCAGAGGTGCGCGGTCGAGAACGGGGCGGTCGAGCTCAATGATCGCCCAGTCGGACTCGGCATCCTGGCGGCGATCGACGATGCGGACGCCGAAGTAGACCTGTGACTGGTCGACGGTCATGACGGGGGCATCCGGCGCCTGCATGACGAACCCGAAGACGAAGGCTGTGTTTGCGCATTCGGCGGCGGTGCGGACGCAGTGACCGGTCGTAACGACGAGGTCGGGCGCGACGAGGACGGCAGTGCAGAGCATTGGCGCTGGCTGTGTGCCGTAGGGCTCGTCGGGACAGAGCGGCGTGCCGGTGGTGTCGAGGTACTTCGCGGCAAGGGTTCTGGCGGGCAGCGAGAATGTGCCGTCGCCGTTATCGCTGAGGCTGGTTACGGCGATGGTCGCAGCGGCGGCGTCGCCGACGGCGAGCCATCCCGGGTCGGCGATCTCGTACTGTTCGAGGCGGTCGTCCGGGCCGTAGAGCCCTTTGGCCATCGGCGAGACGGCTTCGGCGGCAAAGATCAGGCGCGGACCGTCGTCCCAGGCAAGGACAGGATTCAGTGAAACGTCGCGCCGTGCGTGTTCGGGCCGGGGATCGGCAGGGGTTTGTGGGAGTTGGCATATTGCGTCTGCGACGATGATGGTGTAATCGCCGATGGCACCGCGGTAGCCCGCAACACGGATGAGGTATGTTTGATCCTGCTCGAGGTGGAGAGCAAGTTCGGACTGGCGGTTGCAGAAGTCGTCGTTGCAGGCGAGTTCGGCGCCGTCACAGGTGTCGTATACGGCCAAGGTCGTGTCAAACGCGCTCCCGCAGAGGCTGATAACGTATTGGCCGGCAACGGCAGGTGTGAATGCGTGCCATACATCGAAGAAGTCTTCGCTGCTGCAGGTGCTTTCGGAAGCGCCGGTTGCGCCGATGGTGGAGCCGGCGAAGGGCTGGTTGTTCGTGAGGGCGATGGCGTCGAGGCAGTTGTCATGCTGGGGCGACAGAACATCGGCGGAGACGGTGAGGACGTAAGCGCCGGTGTCGCCGTCATAGCCTGCCACACGGATCAGGTATGTTTGATCGGCCTGAAGCGAGGCGACGAGCATGGATTGATCGCCGCAACTGTCGTCATTGCAGGCGATTTCATTGCCGCCGCAGGCATCGTATACGGCAAGGGTGGTGTCAAAGCCGCTGCCGCAGAGACTTATCAGGTAATCGGCTGTCGCGGGCGCGGTGAATGTGTGCCAGACATCGTACAGGTCGTAGTAATAGCCGCAACTGCTGCCGGTGTCGCCGAGGGCATCGGTGGTGCTACCAACAAAGGGTTCATCAAGGAAGACTTCGATTGCATCGGCACAGAGGTCGTTTGCGGGCTGGTTGAAGCGCTCGGTTACAGTTAGGGCATAGTCGCCTGTGGAGTTCTTATTGCCTGCGATGCGGATGAAGTATCGCTGTTGGGCGGCCAGCGAGAGCACGAGTTCGGATTGCAGGGCGCAGACGTCGTTGTTGCAGGCGATGGGCTGGCCGGTGCAGACGGTGTAGACGGCCAAGGTAGTGTCGAAACTACTGCCGCGGAGGCTGACAGTGTGGTAACCGCTTCGGGCTGGCGTGAAGCTGTGCCAGACGTCGAGCCGGTCATTCTGGCCACAGCCGCTGGTGGAGGTGCCTGTCGCGCCTTCGGTGGTCCCGTACCAGGTGGCTGCAAGCGCGACTGGGATTGCGTCAACGCAGAGATCGTTTTGCGGCTGGGCGAAGTGCTGCATAACGCTGAGGACGTAGTTGCCGGTGTCGCCGTCGTAGCCGGCTATGCGAATATAGTATGTTTGCCCCTGGGCAAGCTCAAGGATCAGGCGGGACTGTGGGCCGCAGTCGTCATCATTGCAGGCCAGTTCGGTCCCATCGCAGGCGTCGAGGACGGCGATCGTGGTATCGAAATCGCTTCCGCAGAGGCTGATGACGTAGTCGGCTGTCGCCAGCGGCGTGAAGGTGTGCCAGACATCGTAGGCGTGGTACACGTCATAGCTGGTTTGGCAGCGGCTGATGGTGAAGCCGGTAGCGCCTATGGTGGTACCTTCGAAGGGGATGGCTTCTACGACTTCGATGGCGTTTTCGCAGAGGTCGTTTTCAGGCTGGACGAGGCGTTCGGTGATCAGGAGGACATAATCGCCGGTGTCGCCGTCGTAACCGGCGATGCGAATCATATAGATCTGGCCGGCGGAGAGATGGACGACGAGTTCGGAGCAGAGGTCGTCGAGATCGTCGTTGCAGGCGAGCTCGGCGCCGCCGCAGGCGTCATACACGGAAAGCGTGGTGTCGAATGCGCTGCCGCGGAGGCTGACGGTGTGCAGGCCGGTTTGGAGGGGGGAGAAGTTGTGCCAGACATCGCGGCGGTCTTTGTATGAGCAACTGCTGGAGGTTGTGCCGGCGGCGCCCGTCGTGGAGCCGAAGTATGGCTGGTCGAGGTAGACGGGTGCTGCGTTCTGGCAGAGATCGTGGGGGGGCTGGGCAAAGAGAACGTCGGACATGGCTGCGGTTGCCAGCGCCAGTACGAGGGCGGATGCGATTCTTTGCGAGCACTTCATATTTGTACCTCCATTAATAATTGACAGTGTTTCTCAAAGTGAACAGAACGCATGATGACGGTGCGCGCGGCGGCGAGGTGTTACATTGAAAAAAGAAAAAAGCCATTCCAGTATTCCGATGGTTTTACTGTGAATAGGTAATTTTCAAGAGACGCAGAAATCTGTGCCCTGCGACCGCAGGAAAACAAGGGTCGGGGCGTTACATATATTGGCCGGCAATTTGTTTTCGACGGGGGAGCATTGAATTAAGTTTTGTTAACAAGAAATGACTGTGGTTTTAAGAGGAAAGGATTGCAAGATGTTTAAGCGATTAGCTTTGATGCTGCTGGTATTGGTTATTGCCCTGTCGGCGGCACAGGCGGGTCAGGGTCCGGGCGAGGCTGCCAATGAGCAAGCCAGGCTGCAGAAGAAGACAATGCTTCAGCAGATGCTGCAGACGAAGCTGTTCCAGGCATTGCGGGTGCAGAAGCAGGCTCGCGTCGAGGAGCAGACCCAGGAGGGGCTCAAGGGCGAAGGCGCCGGCGAGCAGCCGAAGGTACAGGAGCAGACTCGCACCCAGGCCGAGAAGAAGACAAACATGAAGGAGGATCAGGACAAGACGCCTGCTCGTATCCACAAGCGTCCTCGCGACAGAGTACATGAGACGGATCCTGTGCTGAAGGGTGAAGGGGCAGGGCCGGGTGACGGTGACGGCGACATGGTCCGCATGCGGACAATGGAACAGAAGAAGGCTTCCGGGGATGCGTCTGGCGAGGCCAAGCAGGCAGGCGACCGCGTTCAGAAGCAGGACCAATTGCGGGATGGGTCCTGCAATGACGGCGAAGCCCCCGGTGTACTGAAAGGTGAAGGCGCAGGACCTGGCGACGGCGATTGTGATGGCGAGCCGATCAGGCTGAGGACGCAGGCGCAGGACAAGAAACAGGACTGTGTCGGGCCTTTGGGTGAACCGAAGCAGGACCAGACGCGCCAGCAGAAGCAGGATCAATTGCAGGATGGGTCCTGCAATGACGGCGAGGCCCCCGGTGTGCTGAAAGGTGAAGGCGCAGGACCTGGCGACGGGACCGGCGATTGTGATGGCGAGCCGATCAAGCTGAGGACACAGGCGCAGGACAAGAAGCAGGATTGTGTCGGGCCTTTGGGTGAACCGAAGCAGGACCAGACGCGCCAGCAGAAGCAGGATCAATTGCAGGATGGGTCTTGCAATGACGGCGAAGCTCCCGGTGTGCTGAAAGGTGAAGGCGCGGGACCCGGCGACGGGACGGGCGAAGGCGAGCCAATCATGGAACGCACGCAGGCTCGCGAGGCGAAGAAGACATGCCTTTCACCGGAACCGCAGGAGTTAAAGGTACAGGCAAGGGTGAGCAGGCAGGAAAAGACCAAGGCCGGCGTAGAGGAGGATGAGGACGAGTTCACGCCGGAGTTTCTCATGTTCCTTAAGAGTTACTTCGCCGAGGCGGATGCACGGCAGCAGCGGGAAGGCGAGGCGGCACAGGTCCAAAACCGGCTGCGGCTCGTGAAGAAGATCCAGGAGGCACAGAAGACGATGGAGCGGACTCGTAAAGGCGAGTAGCGCATGGTTTCGATGGGTGATCTACATAGGAGGGCCGCCGTGGTTCAGCTAAACGGGGGCCCTCTTTTTTCGCGGTGTCAGCAGTTTGCAGCGGCTCTTTGAAATGTTGTTGCAGGACGGAGGGTGATTCCTGAAACGGTGCGACGGCGGATTGTCCTTGTATTTTTCGCGAAAAAGTATATAATATGATATACAAGGTGCCGTTTGGGCCCACTTCTGATTCGTTCATCTTTGACCATGCGTCGCGAGGGGGACCAGGCGGCCTCGGCGGGAGAAAAAAAGTGAATTAACATGTAACGTTTTGAGGCGGTTGCGCACCAGTATCCCGAAGACGCCCAGTGGAAAATGAAAACCTCTACACGGAATTGGTCCTGCGGATTCGGCGGGGCGATGAAGGCGCCCGCCAGCGGCTGGCGGCGTGTGTGCGCGGGCCCCTGCAGGCATATGTTTATCGCATTACGATGCGCGACGACCTGACACAGGACATCGTGCAGGAAAGTATACTTGAAATGCTGAAGATACTTGGGAAACTGAACGAGGCCGACCGATTCTGGCCGTGGCTTTGCAAGATTGCACTGAACAAGGTGCGAAATCATCATCGCATCCAGGACAGGCGAAAGAGGGCTGTGATGTCGAAGGCGGACATGCAGAGGTCTTCGGAATCATATCGAAACGCCCTTGAGGATCTGGTGACTGAGGAGTTTAAGCAGATCGTGCGATCAACGATGGACATGCTTCAGCCTAAACACCGGGCAGTGCTGAGCATGAGATGCTACGAGGACATGTCTTATGCCCAGATTGCCGAGATCATGGACTCAAGCGAGCTGAACGTGCGGCTGATGTTCTATCGCGGCAAGAAGCAGTTGCAGAGGCATTTGAGCCGACAAGGTTTCGGCAGGGGCGCGCTGCTTTCGGCGCTGGTTGTGTTTGGCAAGATGACGGCGCCTGATACTGCGGCGGCGGCAGGCATTGCAGTACTGCCTTCGACGGTGAAGGTGGGCGCGATTGCGGCGGCGATAGGGGCTTTGGGCACGAAGACAGCGGTGATTTCGCTTAGTGCGGCGGCCGTCATTACCACCGGGGCTATTGTGGCGAGTTCGCCATCGGGCGGCGGGTTCGACGCGCAATTGCCGGCGGCAGGTTTTGAGGCACAGGCCGGGGCAGTGCGAATCGAAACGGAGGACGAGTCTTATGAGCAGTGGCATTTCTTCCCTGAGGGGACGGACGGACCGGTTATGATGCGAGTGATTCGCATCGACGATGCCCAGCAGGCCTACTGCCAATGGCTGCAGAATGATTCGGCCAATTATCATTATGAGACGGGCAGCGGGAGCGTCCGCATTGCGAATCATCGCAGCTACAATGAAGATCTGTCGGTTCGGCGGCTGCCCACGGATTCGGCGGATCTTACGGCATTTCTGAACCAGATCGAGGGGCGCAACGTTCGTGCCGGACGGCTTTCGAACGAAGTTGGGGGTCTGCTGATTATCACCGCAGGCGAGAGAATGGATCGGGGACGGCTGGTGCGCAACTACGACGTGCTCCAGGAAGAGCATTTTCGGTATGGCTGGCCGGGTCGGGCAAGCAAGATTGACCAGCGCGATGCGATGCACGTGCAGGGGTACTGCCGGTTTACCGTGGCGGGCGAACTCGGGGGGCAGGCAGTGGAGGGCTCGGGATTCGTGCCTCTGTACTACGGCGTGAGCAAGTCGCGGCCGGCGTGGGTATCGATTCGGGCGGGCGAGGTGAGTATGATCGATGACGGTGAGGCGGCGGCGATTGTGGATGCCAAAGGGGACGTTCTGGCGACGTATGCGGGCGGGACTTTCATGCGAGGGCTGGCTCGGCCGTGGATGGGGCTGCACACGGTGGATACGGTGCGGCGCGATTCGGCAGAATACAAGACGCCGTTCGAGACACGTTTTGTGGACGGGCGGACGAAGGCGGAAGTGGTGCTGAAAGCCGGCGACCTCGAGATCGTGTACAGAATCGACATGCAAAATGATCTGGTCGAATCAGTGGCGGTGCATTCGGTTACGGACGGCCGGCGGACAGGGCAATTGAAGTTCGCTTATTCGGAGCAAGCCGATTCGAGCAAGGATGGTTTTGTGCGGCTGCGCGTTGGGGGAAGCGGCAAACACCGTGAGAGCCTTTGGCTTGTGGATCTTGCGCGGGACGGAAAATTGCGGCAGCAATAATGAAGAAAACGCAGGAAAAGTCGAGCGTCGGGCGTCTGGCCGGACGGGTAAGTATGTGCCTGATGCTGGCGTTTTGCGCCGCGGCGGCGGCTCAGGGCACTCTTCCTGCAGAGGTTCCGGCGGGCGATTTTAACGGCGATGGTCGGGTCGACGCCGCGGACCTGGCCGTCTTGTCGTCGCAGTGGCACAGAAGGCTGGCGTCGGGGCCGTGGGAGTGCTCACCGCCGCGACTCGTCGCGCATTACAGGTTCGACGGAGACGCCGCGGACAGCGCTGGCGACAATGACGGTGTGGTTTTCGGAACGCCGGTGTGGCTGGTCGGCAGAGACGCGGCGGTCGGCAGCGGAGCGGTGGCACTGGAAGATGGCGATTATATTGCAGTGGCAGATAATGGGGTGTTCGACGTCGGCCGGTCGATTACGGTTGCGGTATGGATAAAGACCGCCGCGCTTTCGGCGCCTGCGACGATTGTATGCAAGGAAGGCGCATGGAGGTTTCGGGTTGAGGTTGACGGGCGGATGAGTTTTGCCTGTGAGGGGCTCGACATGGGCGGGGAGATTACGGGTCAGGCAGATGTTGCCGATGACACTTGGCGGCACGTGGCGTGCGTTTATGACGGCGACGAGGGTCAGATAATTCTTTACGTAGACGGGCAGGTCGATGCATTGCAGGAGGCCTCGGGGCGGATCGATTCAAGTGATTGCCAGATACGCATCGGGGGCAATGCCGCGGCGCCGCAGGAGCACTGGAACGGGTGGATCGATGACTTGCGGCTTTATAATTGCGCTATGACTGCGGAGCAGATATTCAACCGCATGACCTGGCACGTGGATGCCGCGAACGGTCGGGATACGTTCACGGGTCAGGGCAAGGGACGGGCGTTCAGGACGATTCAGCGGGCAATTGACATGGCGGCCGACGGCGATGAGGTGCTGGTGTGGCCGGGGGTGTACACCGAGGCGATTGTGTTCATGGGCAAGGCTATCACCGTGCGGAGCATGGCCGACGCGGCGGTGATACAGGCGCCGGGCGATTTTGCGGTGAATTTCTACTTCGGTGAGCAGGAAAGCACGGTTCTGCAGAACTTCGTGATCGCCAACAGCGAGATCGGCATCTTCGTGGAAGGCAGCCGTCCGACGATTCGGAACGTTACGGTGGTCAACAACGGTTACGGGCTTGAAGCGTACACGGGCAGCCGGCCGGCGATCAGCAACAGCATATTCTGGAATAACTCGCACAGTGACATTTTCAACGACACTTACGCGCCGCAGATTACGTTCAGTTGCCTGGAGCGATTTGCGGCTGGGGAGGAGAATATAAGTGCCGATCCAATGTTTGCGGAACCCGCGGCAGGCGATTATCATTTGGCTTCGGAGATGGGTCGATTTGTCGCCGACGGGCAGCCGTCGAACTCGGGCGCGGGCGGCGGGTACTGGGTACAAGACGAGCGGACGAGTCCGTGCATCGACGCTGGGGACCCAACGCTCAACCCTATGGGCGAGATGATGCCGAACGGGGCTCGCGTGAACATGGGCGCTTTTGGCGGGACGGCACAGGCGAGCAAGAGCCCCTGGCCATTAAAGTGCGATGCGAATAACGACGGTAAGGTGGACGCGTATGATTTAAGGATGCTCGCGGAGAACTGGCTCTGCGGCAGTCAGGAGTCTCAAGAGTGAATTGAACAGAGAACGGAGCGACAAGGCGTTTACACTTGTTGAGCTCTTGACGGTGCTTGCGACGGTGTCGCTGCTGACGGCGATTCTGTTGCCTGCGCTGTCGAAGGCCAGACAGGCCGCGCGCAGGCTCGTCAGTGCGGCCAATCAGCGCCAGGTCAGCCAGGCTGTGATTTCTTACGGGGGTCAGAACAACGAATGGCTTCCGGAGTCGGTTGCGACACTGGGCACGTCGCTGCGGTGGAGCTGGCGCGAGCCGATGGTGCTTACGGGTTTTCAGAAGCGCAGTCCGTATCACCGGCGTAGCGTCAGTGAGTACCTTCGAGAATACATACCGACGGCCAAGACAATGTTCTGTGCGAGCGCGCCGCGGGCTTACGAGTATCTGGAAGACTCGTGGCTGGCGGGGGATGCATGGGACAATCCGAGCCCGGATACCGGCCTGGAAGATCCTGTGTACGGCACATACTGTTTCTACTGGGGGTACAGGGGATATCTTGCTGAGAAGGGAGCACCGTTCGTGGGTCCGGCAAGGAGTTTCGGCGAGCGCGGACAGAGCACCCTTTTGATCAGCGATTACTTTGGTTACGGTCACTGGCGCAACGAGCTGACCTACGGCACGCGCAGTGCGTTCGGCAGTTGTGAGAGGTTCAACGGTGCGTCAATCACGGCGGGTACGCCGGTGTCGTCGGAATACTGGTCACGCGTGACAAGCGACGACCCCCCAGAGCGGCGAACCGTCCGGATTGTGCTGCACGCCGGGTATACCGACGGCCACGTCGAGAAGTACTCCGCCGAGCAGACGCGCGTCCTTAAGGTTGCAATGACACCGGACGGCAGCGTGCCATATCCGGACAACGTTGGTCCCGCGGGGGACATTTACCTGCCGATCAACGGCAGCCGATAGAGCCGCATCCTGCAGGTTGACTACAAAGTCCAGCCGCTGCGGTATTCGCGATGGAGCAGGTCGTTGGCCTCGGGCACATTGGTGATCCTGAAGTTCTCAGCATCCCAGTAGAGCTTCTTGTGCGTACGGATGGCAATGTTGCCCAGGAGTACCATCTCGGTGAGGGGACCTGCATGGTCGAAGTTAGCGCCTGCGGGCTTGCCGCCTTTGCAGGCTGCGATCCACTCCTTGTGGTGGCCGGGCGAACGAGGCAGGACCTTCGGGGGCGCGCCGTACTCCTTCATCTTCGTCTCGGGTATGATTCGGTTGCCGAGGATGGTTCCCTTGTCGCCAACGTACATCATGCCGTCACCACCGCCCATTCTGCGGTTGTCCTCCAGTTCCTTCGGGCGGATTGGCATCATGCCGCCGTCATACCACGTCGCCGAGACCGCCGGACGATCGCCTTTGGCGGCAAACTCGAAATGCACCACTGAGCCAAGGGGCGCAGTTTCGTTCTGGATCTCAGGCGGGCACTGGAAATTGGTGCTGGATGCTTCGACGCTTACGGGCGCACCGAGGTCAAGCGCCTTGTAGATCGCCGAGAAGTTGTGGCAGCCGATATCACCGAGGACGCCGGTGCCGAAATCCCACCAGCCGCGCCAGGTGAACGGATGATAAGCGGGATGGTACGGCCGTTGGGGAGCAGGACCCAGCCACAGGTCCCAGTCGAGTCCGTCGGGGACAGCCGGTGCGTCGCCTGGGCGGGCAATGCCGCGAGGCGATATCCGTGGGTAGCGGTTCGACCAGCCGTGGATTTCGCGGACGTCGCCGATTGCGCCGTCCCGGATCATCTCGCAAAGCACGCGCGAACTTTCGTCGGCCTGGCCCTGGTTGCCCAACTGCGTTGCAACGCCGGCTTCGCGGGCGGCCTTGGCGATTTGCCTTGCCTCGTAGACGGTGTGGGTCAGCGGTTTTTCGCAATAGATGTGCTTTCCCATTCTGATGGCGGCCATCGTGATGCAGGCGTGCGTGTGGTCGGGCGTGGCGATGACGACTGCGTCGATGTCCTTCTGCTCGTCGAGCATCTTGCGGTAGTCCTTCCATCTGCGGGCGCTGGGCCAGAACTTGAACGCCTCCTGGACGCCGCCCAGGCGCCAGTCCACGTCGCAGAGGGCGACGATGTTCTCGCTTTCGCATTCGCGGAGGTCGCCGTAGCCCCTGCCGCCGAAGCCTATGCCGGCGATGTTGAGTTTCTCGCTCGGCGGCACGTGCGCCGCACCGCCCAGTACGTGCCGCGGCACGAATGTAAGCGCGCCAACACCCGCCGCCGAAGCCATGAAACGCCGCCGTGAAAGCCCCCTTCCCGGTGTGCCGCCCGCAAGATCAACCTTCATAAGTCACCTCAAGAAAAAAACCAATTCGTTACCGCTTCGCTACCGCTAACCACCTCATCAGGATTGTAACAGTTGCCGATTCGCCATGCCAGGCATTTCTGAGGTATGACTACGGCCCGGCCTTTAGCCGGCAGACTTCAGAACGCACGAAATCCGTGCAATTATGCATTTCAAATGCAAATTTGCAGGCAAATGCGTACCGTCTGCATAAAAAAGCGATTTAATTAGCTAATCGGCGACATCCTGACCCAGTTTCTTGGCCCAGCGCATGGTTGCACTGTACTTTGGGCTACTGGCAGCGTCGTCGTCGTAGAACTGGAGCAGACCCCAACTTCCCCATTTACTCCACCGGCCTGTTGAGGAAAAGTAGCAGAACATATCGCCGCCGACCTTCTGCCAGGCATCGTAGTGCCTGTCGTAAATCGTTTCCATACGCGGGTGGGCGTTTGCAGCATGGAGCAGTGCCGTGAGTTTGTCGTTGTTCTCGCCGCCGCCCACGCCCACGGCGTGCTGGCCGCCTTCGTAAGTCACCAGTTTGAGCCCGTACTTGTCGGCGACGGCCTTGCTCTTCGTGATCCACTCGATCGATTGCGGCAGCGACTTGTTCTCCAGATAATCCATTACCTGGTCGACCGTCCAGCCCGCCACCTCATCAGCGGAGGGCTTGCCCGTCGGGCTGATGTTGAAGTTGATGTACGGCGCGATCGCCAGTGCGTCGGCGTGCTTGAAGGCATCCTGCCACTCGACTATGCGTTCGGAGACATAGGGATTGGCGGCCTGCGACGGCAGAACCCGGATGAGGCGATCGGCGCCGCCGAAGACCTGCTCCCATATCTTGAAGATCTGAACGGATCGGTGCGCCGTGAACCTCCATGCACCCTCCCACGTCTTATCGGCAAATCCGAGCTTGACGCCCTGCTCACCCGCCCAGCGGCTCTGCGCGAACTGTCCGTTCCATACTTCGTTGGAATATTCGACGTACACCTTAAGACCCGGATCGAGGCGGCGTTTGACCATCGCCGCAAACCTCTGCACGTAGTTGTCGTCCGCCAGGTGCGGCATGCAGAACCACGGATCGGCCTTGAGCCGATTGCACAGATCGATCATCAGTTCGAGCGCAACGCCCTTGCCGCTGAATGTCGCGTCGGCAGGCTTCGGGCGCTCTTCCCACGTGCTGATCTTCGAGTTGTTGGTGTGCATGAAGTCCATGAACCGGAGGCACGCCATGCCCTTCCAGCGGTTCAGGAACACCGGATGCCAGGGATCTGACCTGTATGCATGCTCAAAGCCGGGCATGATCACGCGGATGTTGCGAACGTAGTCGGCGGGGTCCGTTTCCATCAGGCGGATGAACACTGCGCCTTTTGACGAATCCACGTCGATAACTACGCGTCCCGGTATGCTCGCAACCGCCCTGCCTGCGCCCCAGAAGTCAAGCCTGCCTTTGCCCTCGTAAAGCACTGTGTATCGCCCGGGCGGATAGTGCCCGCCGTCGATCGTGCAGACCAGAGTCTCAGCCCAGCAGTCCGAGTCAAGGCGCCTCACCCAGCCATGCTCGTCCAGTTCCAATCGGGGTCCCTGCCCCCAGCCCTTGTCCTTCTCCTGGCTGATCCACGGACGGGACATGCGGAAGACGTCAACAAACGGCAGTTCGGTATTCCAGTCAGCGGGTCCGGCGAGGTTCATACCCAGACGTGCAAGGCCGTCGACCGCAAGACAATCGACAGCATACAGACCCGCACATAAAAGCACCGCCGCCGCTAAAACCCTTGATCGCATCATCATGTGATCTCCTTCATCCCGCAATTCATGCCGATCCAAGAAAACAGCCTGTCCAAATCGTCTGATTCGGACAGGCTGCACATATGTGCCTTGATGTAATCCTAAAGCGACCAACCCGGCCGATAGTGCGATTCGTGGCTGATGAACTCGTCCGCCTCGGGACAGTTCGCGGCCTTCATCTTCGCACCGTCCCAGGCGATCTTCTTGCCGGCGCGTATCGCCACGTCGCCCAGCAGGATGAACTCGGCCAGTCGTGCGCTGTAGCTGAAGTTGCTGCATGCCGCCGGGCCGCCCTTGCAGGCATCGAGCCAGTCGCGATGGTGACCCTTGGATCGGGGAATCGTCTTCGGGGGCAGCTTGTCGCGCAGCTCGCGTCTTTTCGATTCAGGAATGACCCGCGGAGACCTGCTCCAGCCGCCGCCCATGATCGTCGCCTTGTCGCCGATCAGTATGATGCCGTTGCCGCCCTCGCCCATCTGCAGGTTCTCTTCCAGCTCCTTGGGACGTTCGGGCTGGAACTTGCCGTCGTACCAATGGACCTTGACCTGGGGCATGTCGCCGCGCTTGCCGAACTCCCAGACTATCTTGTTGTTCGGAGCTATGACCTCGGAGTCCAGGAATTCGCTTGTGCCCTCAACGCTGATCGGATGGTCCAGCTTGAGTGCCGCAAACGCCGGCTCAAGGTTGTGCACTCCCATGTCACCAATACAGCCTGTGCCGAATGCCCACCAGCCCCGCCAGTTGTATGGCGCATATTGCGGACTGTACGGACGCGGCTTGATCGGACCCAGCCAGAGCTCCCAGTCCAGCCCCCTGGGAACAGGCGGCGTCTCATTTGGACGTCCGCGACCGCTCGACCAGCCGCCGGCGGCGCTCCACGCGTGAACCTCACGCACATCGCCTACCAGACCCGACCAGACCCACTCGCGGGTCAGGGCATTGCCTTCGTCGCTGCGTCCCTGGTTGCCCATCTGTGTGGCCACCTGGGCCTGCTCGGCGGCCGCGGCAAGCGCACGAGCCTCGCTGATATTGTGCGTCAGCGGCTTCTCGCAGTAGACATGCTTGCCGTTCTTGATTGCCGCCATCGCCGTAACCGCGTGAGCGTGGTCCGGCGTGGCGATCAGCACTGCGTCGATGTTGTTCTTCTCGTTGTCGAACATCCTGCGAAAATCCAGGTACTCGGCGCACTTGAAGTTGGGGTTGTCCTGCTGGTAGCGTTTTTCAACCATTGCCTTGACGGGGGCGCGTCCCGCCACACCGCCATAGTAGAAACGGCCGTAGTCGTCCTGCTCGTTGGGATCAACCACTGCTACTATCCGCACGTCGGCCTGCTGGAAGAGCCCCTGCGAGTTGGTCCGCCCCTGCCCGCCGCAGCCGATAATCGCGACATTAATCGTCTCGCTCGGCGCGACGAACCTGCCCCCGCCCAGCACGTAACGCGGCACTATCGTAAACGCCGCCGCCGCACCCGCCGCCGACCCCAGGAACCGCCTGCGCGAGATTCTGTTCTGGTCGCTCATGTTCTTCCTCTCTAACGAATAATCTTGTCTTTAATAGATAACCTGCCTGGAATCTCACTTTGGACACGGTAACCGGCTCGGTCCAAACTATCCAGTTTACCCGGCTTTCCATGACATTTCAAGTAATCAGACGACTGCCGAGCCGACGAAATTGCCCGCCAGCGCCGCCCGGCAGTCCTGATTTTGAGTGCCGCAAAACGCAACTTCTTATATAACAACCGTTTACAGCAAAAGAAGGCTTCGGCAGCCCATGCAGGTCAAAGTTGACATTTTTATTCGTGCCGATGGATTTCTGATCAAGATCGTTGTATATTGTAACCATGATACCGGACGAAAACCGGAGCTTCGGATGATATGAATGTGCTGTTTACAATCGGGCATTCCAACCACTCGCTTGAACGCTTTGTCGAACTGCTGCGTTCGCAGGCTGTCTGCACTGTGATCGACGTTCGTTCAAGCCCTTACAGCAAGTACTCGCCTCACTTCGGCAAGGACGTTCTGGAAAACGCCCTGCCCAATGCGGACATCCGTTATGTTTTTCTGGGTCGCGAGATCGGCGCGCGCCGCTCCGAAGCGACCTGCTACATCGACGGCCATGCGCGCTACGATCGCATTGCACAACTGCCGATTTTCCGCGAAGGCCTCTCTCGCGTAATCGAACTGGCGGCAGGGTTCAGGTGTGCGGTGATGTGCTCGGAGGCCGACCCCGTGACGTGCCACCGGACCATACTGATCTGTCTTGAGTTGAAGAAGATGCGCCCGGACCTTTCGATTATGCACATCCTGGCGGATGGAACGACGGAGACACACGAAGCTGCCGAACAGCGGCTGGTGAAACTCCACAAACTTCAGCGGGAGCTTTTCGGCGAGCTGACAACCGAGGCGGCGCTTGTAGACAGGGCTTTCGAATTGCAGGCGGCCAAACTCGCCTGTTCACAGAACCCGGAGGAAGCATGAAACTCTTCACCATCGGCTTCACGAAGAAGACCGCCGAGCAGTTCTTCACCCGCCTGCAAAAGGCCGGCGTCAAACGCATCCTCGACGTCCGCCTCAATAACACCTCGCAACTCGCCGCGTTCGCCAAGGCCGCCGACCTGACCTATTTCCTTCAGGCAATCACCGGTATCGAATACCTGCACGTACCTGAATTTGCGCCCACACAGGAGGTGCTGGACGCCTTCAAAAAGGACAAGGGCTCCTGGGCCAATTACGAGAAAGGGTTCGCAGCATTGCTAAAGGATCGCCGAATTGCCGAATCCGCGCAGGCCATGATCCGCGACCGCGACTGTCTGCTCTGCAGCGAACCGACACCTGAACATTGCCACCGCGGCCTCCTCGCCGAGCACATCCAGAAACACATGGACAACGTGGAGGTGATTCACTTGTGAGTCTGACGCGTATTGTCGTTCTGGCCAACTCGTGGAAACACCACGACTGGTGCATCGCAGGGATCGATCTGGACACCGGCAAGTGGGTGCGCCCGGTAACCGACCTCGACGATGGACGCGTACCCAGAACCGCCATGAAGCTGGACGGCTGTTTTCCCGCCCTGCTCGACGTGCTGGAAATCCCACTTGCCCCCACCGGTCCCGACTACGACTTCGAGAGTGAGAACCGCTCCATCCTGCCCGGCGTCTGGCGGCACAAGGGCGCACTCAGCGCACAGGACCTGCACAGATACGTCGAGCGTCCGCCATGCATCCTCCACAACCATAACAGATACGTCACCTGTGAGGAGATGCAGCATAAGCCCTTCGGCGAACGAATCACCCTGCAGCTCATTCGCGTCGACCGCCTCCGTATCCGCGACGCCCGCCGGAACCCGGCCGGCAGACATATCTGGAAGGGCATCGTCCCATCCGGCGGCCGCTGGCTCGAAGCCAACATCACCGACCCCATGCTCCACGGACGGCTCGACCGCTGCGAAGGTCCGCCGCCTGGTCCATGCCTGGTAACCATGAGCCTGAGCATGCCCCACAAACCCCCGCACTGGCCAGCCGACGCCAAACCCGCCTACTGGAAACTGATCGCCGGAGTCGTCGAGCTGCCCGCCATGTAAGCGTCAAACCCCACAATTTCACGCTGCTGCGGTTGCATTCCGGCAACGTATCGCTATACTGCCCTATTTCAATTGAACGTTATCCCCGCCGCGACGGCGGGAATCCAGAACAATACCGGGAGCGTTAATAAATGGACCTCTTCAATTACACCAACGGCCGACTCTATGCAGAAGGCGTCCCTGTCGACGCCATCGCCGACGAAGTCGGCACCCCCGTCTACATCTACAGCAAGGCCACCTTCCTTGATCACCTGAAGAAGATCCAGGCCGCTTACGCAGACCTCGACACCACCGTCTGCTATTCCGTTAAGGCCTGCGGCAATGTCAACATCCTGCGCATACTCGCCGAAGCAGGCAGCGGCTTCGATATCGTCTCGGGCGGAGAGCTCTTCCGCGCACGCCGTGCGGGCGCCGACACCGGCAAGATCGTCTATGCAGGCGCAGGCAAAACCGATGCCGAGATCATCGACGCCCTCAACGCGCCTATCGGCTACTTCAACATCGAATCCGAAGAGGAACTGGAAAACCTGATCCGACTGGCAAAACAAACCGGCAAGCGGGCCAAGGCGGCTCTCCGCGTCAACCCTGACGTCGACCCAAAAACGCACCGATTCATCACGACCGGCACCAAAGAAACGAAATTCGGCGTCGACATCGAACGAGCCCGCAAGGTCTTCGCCGACTACGGCGCAAACGGCGCAGCAGACCTGTGCGCAATCCACGTACACTTAGGCTCCGGCGGCAAGACAATCGATCCTTATGTCGAGGCCGTCCGGAAGATACTGCCCGTTATCGACGACCTGCGGGCCGCCGGGCACACAATCGAGGCCCTCGACCTCGGCGGCGGCTACGGCGCTGCATACGAATCAGACACCGTCCCCTCTGCCGCCGATTATGCCGCGGGCATCGTGCCGCTCCTAAGGGACAAGAACCTCAAGCTCATACTCGAACCCGGAAAGGCGATCATCGCCAACGCCGGCATACTGCTGACGCGCACCCTTTACACCAAGACCGGCGGCGAGAAGAAGTTCATCATCGTCGATGCCGGCATGAACGACCTCATACGCCCGTCACTCTATGACGCCTTCCACTTCATTTGGCCCGCCAATATACCGCCCGCTTTAACGCCGACAAAACGCAGCAAGGAGCTCTCCCTCGACGGAACAAAGACCGTCGACGTCGTCGGGCCAATCTGTGAAGGCGCAGACTTCTTCGCAAAAGACCGCCTGCTGCCGCCGGTCAAACGCGGCGACCTGCTGGCCATCTTCACCGCGGGCGCATACGGCTTCACGATGGCAAGCAACTACAACGCGCGACGACTGCCGCCGGAAGTGCTCGTAGACGGCAAAGACTACACAATAATCAGACGCCGCCAGTCCTGGCAAGACCTGATCGCCCTGGAAGAATAGCCGCTACGTCGAGGCGTTGTCTTGCACTCTCAATGCGAATATGCTCTAATCACTGCATAATAAGCCATATTCATTGAAAGGGCAGACTCGTGTGTGAATCATGCGCCAATGGAGGTTTTACCCGTCGCGAATTTGTCGCCGCTGCCGGTGCAATCGGTGCGATGAATCTGATCCCAACTGCAAACCTTGGCGCGGATGCACAACCGGCCGCGATGCCGCCTATCAACAAGACCCCGGCCCGCATAAGGGTTGTCTTCCTGTACCCGCCCGCCGACGTGGTCAACGCCGGCAAGAACGAAGACGGCTGGGCGCCTCACCGCTGGTTCACATGGCCCGGCAACCAGTTCCAGCCCGAAGCCCAGGAACAGACGTTTACCCGGAAGATTAAAGAGATGGCCGACCGTATCGGTCTGGATGTTGCCTTCGCTCCGAAAGCCGTTTACCAGGACGCCAAGGTCCGCGAGTTCATCGCCGATACAAAGGCATCCGGCTGCGACGGCGTCGTCGTCGTCAACTTCTGGAACACCTTTGCAAAATGGTCGCTGCAGATCGCCGTCGAATCCGCACCAACGGCCATCGTTTACCAGCCGGTGGGCTCAAACCACCAACTGCCTCCGGCCGATCTGCGAAACGCCGAAGGCATCTTCTACATCCACTCCATTGAGAACTGGGACGAGATCGAACGCGGCCTGCGCGCCGTCCACACCAGCAAGATGCTCGCCCAAAGCCGCCTCTTGCGGGTAACCGCCAATCCCCCCAAGCGGCATACCGAGAAGAAGTTCGGCGTCGACGTGGTCGGTGCGGACGCCGCCGAGTTCAATTCGCTCTTCGATGCCGTCAAACCAGACGACCCTGTCGTCCGCGAGGCAATGGCGTGGAAGCAGAAAGCCCTTGGCGTCATGGATGTTGTCGACGAGTACTTTGTCGAGGCCATGCGCTCCCATCGCGCCGTACAGCAGATCATGCAGCGCTACGCCGCCGACGCCATCACCATTAACTGCCTCATGCTCCAGCACCGCAAGCCCTGCCTGAGCTTCGCGACCAATAACGGCCTGCTTATCCCCTGCGGCTGCGAAAATGACTTCAACGCAACGCTTACCATGATGATCGGACGACTCCTCTTCGAACGCGGCGGCTTCCAGCACAATCCGGAATTCGACACCAGCCGCAACCAGTACTTCGCCTCGCACTGCACATGCACCACAAAGCTCAAAGGCCCCGCCGGCGCGTCCCAGGACTACTTCGTCCGCCCGTTTTTCCATCAACTCCCCAAGACCGCCGCACTTGACGTCCAGTGGACGCCCG
>JAWLHD010000003.1:0-30626 GCA_041690555.1 Anaerohalosphaeraceae bacterium | reverse complement strand
GCCCTCCTCAAGGTCCCATATTTTCAACGCCAATGGCAAAATGAAAAAGGGTCCGCGCTTTGATGAGCACGGACCCTGCGATTATTTAAAGGTTCTTGATTGTTGTTCAGTCGATGCAGCCTGGCACTGCGTAACACTCCAGCCATTCGCTCAGGAACATTGCTATGTCGCCTATTCCGACCCTGCAATCGCCGTCATAGTCATAGGCCGGCCGCAGGCTCTCCGGGCAGACTGCCTCGCTGCCCAACTGTGCATACAGCCGCGCTACCGCGACGTCATCCAGTGCGTAGTTGTAGATGCGGACGTCGTCCAGAGCGCCCTTGTAAAGGTCGCCCCACGCGTTAGCGGCGCCGAGGTAGATTCGTGCGTCGCTTTTGCCGCCGAACTGATACGCCGCCGGTCCGCCAGCCAGGGCCCCGTTCATGTACATCATGGCGTTGGCGCCGTCGAACGTAATGGCCACGTGCGCCCATTCACCGACGGGCATGTAATTGTCGCCGAGCCCCGGCCACATCGTGCCGCCGAACCCCAGCCTGCCGCCGTCCTGATCGTTGCACGTGATGATCCAGTAGAAGTTCTCGGTCTCCCAACTGTCGCGCTTGGACATCACCGCCTGCCAGCTTCCGTTGGAGCCGCCCCAGTTGGCCCAGAACGCAACGGTGAGCTGCCCGGTCAACGCCGAAGGATTCCACGTTCCACAGTCCACCCAGCCGTTGCTGTCGAAAAGCAGGGCGCCGCCGTCTATGCCCGCGGCGCTGACAACGCCCTCGGCCGCCACACCGTGATTGCCAAGGCCTGATGAGTCCAGCACGCTGTTGGCTTCGGCCGTGATAATGTCGTCCATCTTGTAGTGTGCAACGAGCAGCTTGACCGTCAGTGTTGCCGCGTCGGATTGTGCGCTGCCGTCGGCGTTGGTCGCCACGCAGTAGAACGATTTGCCAAGTTCCGCGGCGCCCACGTTGGCAATCGTCAGTTCACTGGTCGCCGCGCCGGACACGCCAGGTGCGTCGACGATAAGCTGATCGTTCTCGTCATACCATGCAAAGGATACCGGCTCCAGCAGCGAAAGATCCGTTCGCAGCTCAACGGAAAAGACCGCATCAGCGCCTGCATCAACCATGACGCTCCTGGGGTGCGCAAGGATTACCGGTTTGGTCCACTGCGTCGTAAAGCTCCAGACGCTTCCGTAAGCATTGTTGGGGTCCCTCGGCGCGTCGCTGAGCATCGTGTCCACTCGCCAGTAATACGTCGTGTTCACTTCAAGGTCCGCGTCGGTCAGGTTCAGTTGGAGCGGCCCGGCGGCCGGCGCCGAACCCTTCAGGTAACTCATATCGTTGGGATCTCGCAGATCACGTATGTCGGTGCTCATGTGCACGTTATATTTGAGAATTGGACCCGGCGCCGGCACTTCGGGCTCGTCCCACTGCAGCGTTACCCCGGAAGCACTCACCTCCGCGGCGCCGCTGGCCGGCCGGGGGTTAACGGCCTTCCACTGGTTGGCGATCGGCGTTCCGTTGCCGTTGTTATACAGTTGTGCGACTTCGTCGGCGCTCAGCGGCCTGTTCCAGATCGCGATCTCATCGAGTGCGCCTCTGAACGGATTGCCGACGCCTCCGGCTCCGTTATAACTGACGCATCCGAAAACAACGTGCGCATCAACGTCGTCACCGAGAGTGAATTCCGTGGCGGCTACGGCCACACTGTTGCGATAAAGAGTGGCGGTTGCGCCGTCAAACGTAACGCAAACGTGATGCCACACGCCCGGCGGCAGGCCGTCCGGGTTGGACGGTCCGGGCCCGACGCGCTGCTGAAAATACAGGCTCGCCTCCGTGCACTCCAGGTGCCACCTGACCTCGCCGTCGGCCCAATCGTCGCGCTTTCCAACGAGCCCCTGCCACGTCTCGCCGCCCGAATCCCATTTGGCCCAGCACGAAATCGACAGTTGTCCGGTGTCTTCCGACGGATCCCATCTGCCGGTATTTGCACCTGTGCCCGGATTGCCGTCAAAATGCGCCGCCAGACCGACCACGCCCTCGACGAACGGCGCCGATCCGCCGATGAGAACGGCGTCATGACCGCCCGGAGAAGAATCCTTCAGATTGCCGTCCAGCGGCCAGTAACCGACCAGCCCGTCCATGAGGCTCGCCTCGGCAGCACCCGCCAGAACAAAGCAGCCGGCCGCAACTATAATCAGTGCCTTCTTCATTTTTATGTCCTCCATTCTTGTGTTAGTCTTAAACGAACCTCGCACCTCGACGAAACCGCCGATTATTCACAAGCCGTTTCCGGTATCAGCCCGCACTCCATCCACGCCGAAGCGATGATCGCAAAGTCTTCAAGATTCACCTGGCAATCGCCGCTCAGATCGTACGCAAGGGGATACGGACAGCCCGGATTGCCGGTAACTTCGGCATACAGCTTCACCGCCGATACGGGGTCCAGGGCGTAATTATAGATGCGGACGTCGTCCAGAACGCCGTTAAACGGGTCGTAACCGGGGTCCTGGGCCGCTCCGATATAGATGTGGGCATTCGTTCCTCCGCTGAATGCAAACGGCGACGGACCACCCGCCTGGAAGCCGTTTACGTACATGATTGCATTGGCGCCGTCGAACGTGATCGCCACGTGAGTCCACTCGCCAACCGCAAGGAGATCATCGCCGCCGAACCACGGATACGAGACCGGCGACTCGAGCTGCACGCGGCTGTTGTTCTGCTCGTGATTTGTGATTGCCCACATCATGGTGTTCTCGCCCCATTCGTCGCGCTTGGCCATCACCGTCTGCCAACTGCCGTTGGAGCCGTTCCAATTCGCCCAGAAGGCGATCGTCATCTGCCCCCCGGGATCCGACTGGTTGAACGTTCCACAGTCGATCCACGCGTTGCTGAAGCTCATCGCGCCGTCGATGATGCCGGGCGCGCTGCTTACGCCGCCCGAGGCGATGCCGTGCCGGGCGAACTTCGTCGAGTCAAGCACCTGCCGGTTCTGTGCATCGAGCACGTCGTCCAGAGTATAGTGCGCCACCATCTGCTTGAGCATCACCTTGCACGGATCGGAAGTTACCGAACCGGCGGCGTTGCTGACTACCGCGTAGTAATTGCCCTCCTTGCTCTCGTCGATATCGGGGACATCAAGAGGATTGCCGATGCCCACCGAGTTGCCGCCTTCCTTGAACCACTCGACGGCGCCGGTAGTGACCTCTATGCTCAGCGTCGCCGTCTCTCCCTCGCCAACGAGCGCTCCGGCGGGCTGTGCCAGTATGTCAGGCATGGTCCTGATCGTATCGAAACGCCAGGCTACGCCGGCAACGCTCGATCCGCCGTCCACCGTGTCGACGCGCCACCAGTACCTGCGGTTATAGTCCAGATCGTCAGCGGAGATCACAAACGCCAGCGGCTGACCGGCCGCAACCGTGCCCTTGTAGTAGGCGCTTGCGTCGCTGTTCGGATCCGACAGCACGTCCCTGGCCTCGTTGCCCGCACCCATATACACCGCATAATCGGCGGTCCTCGGCGGATAAGGTCCGTACTGCCAGCCCAACGTCAGATCTATCTCCGGGTCAATGTAGCTCGTTCCGTCGGGATCGGGTCCGACCGGCTGCCACCACGCCTCGCTCGGAAGCGCAGTGCCCGCGCCGCCGGCGTACAATTGCCGGACCTCGTCTGCGGTAAGCGGCCGGTTCCAGATGCCGACCTCGTCGATCAAACCGCTCCATGCGTTGCCTCCGTAGCCCTGCGTGGAGCCGATCACCAGCGCCGCCTCTGTGTCCGTGCCGAATGAGAAACCCCCGCCGGCGTTGGTCGGCTCGCCGTTGATGTACATCCGCGCAATCGTACCGTCAAAACTGACCACTACGTGCACCGGCGTCTCATCATCGGGCATAACATAGACAAGGCCGGGATAGCTTCCTTCCCGCATGAACTGCATCTCGCCGTAATTGGCCACCTTGTTCGCTTCCAGAATCCACATCATCTGGCTTTCGGCCCATGAGTCGCGCTTTCCAATCGGTCCCTGCCAGTCGCCGCCGCCGCCGTCCCATGTCAGCCACATCGCAAACGACAGCTTGCCAGTACCCTCCGACGGGTTCCAGCGGTCCAGATCGATATAGGAACTGCCGTTGAACTTTATACCCTGGCCGACAATACCGTCGACAAACGGCGCCGATCCCACCAGAGTGCCGTGGCGACCGTTGCCCGACTTGTCCTCGACATTGCCGTCCAGCGGGTAATACGCCCAGAGGCCGTTGCGCAGCCCGCCCTGCGGTTCGTACTTCATAATCGACAGGTAAGCTATATCTGAAATGGTGTCGCCGTAACTGTTGCTCACCACGCAATAGTACCCGCCTGTCTTGGCGTCGTCCACTCCGTAGATGTCAAGCGTCGCCTCCGTACCAAGCACGATTCCGCTTCCGTCCTTGTACCATGCATACGTCGGTCCGTCGGCGGGCGACGTCGCCTCGATTGTAAACGATGCGTCCCATCCGCCCGGACCCACTCCCGCGTCCTGAGGCTGCACGACAATCGTCGGCGTCATTATGACCGTATCGAAGCTCCAGATAGGTCCCGTCGCGGTATTGGCGTCCGCCGCGACAGCCACCACCTTCCAGTAATAAGTTGAGTTGTTGACCAGATCCCCGGTGTCGGCCTGCAGAGGCGACGCCGGATCAACCGACGTCAGGAATGCCTCGGACCCCGCCTGGTTGGGATCGGCAACCTCGCCCTTGTCCGTGTGCAGATAAACGTCATACCGAATGATGGGCGAAGGAGGAGTCTCCGCGGACGCATCCCACTCAAGCAAGACGCCTTCCATGGGAATACCCACCGCCTTGTTCGGCGGGCTGACCGGCTCCGGACGCCATGCGTTGCCCGCAAGCGGTACCCCGTTTCCATTGTTGTACAACGCAGCGATCTCCGCCGGAGAAAGCGCCCGGTCCCAAATCGCCGCCTCGTCAATTATGCCGTGAAAGTTATTGCCCGGTCCCGAATTGCAGGCGCCGAGCCAGATCGTCGCATCCAGCTTGTCGCCGAGCGTGAACGGTCCTGTGGCGACTACCGAGCCGTTGCGCCACGTCGTCGCATTTGTTCCATCCCATGTAAAGGCAATATGCGTCCACTCGCCGATAGGCATATAATCGAGGCTCAGTGAGTTGTCCGTCGACTGCCAGGACACCGATCCGCTCGCCGCGGCAATCTCCGCGAACCAGCAATACTCCACCTGGCGAACGCCGCCGTCCAGCCAGTTGTCTCGCTTGCCTATAATACCCTGCCAGTCGCCGGGTGTGCCGTTCCAGTTCGCCCAGATCGACACGCTCATCTGCCCGGTCGCCTCCGCCGGGTTCCAGGTTCCGCAGTTCACCGCGTTGCCCCAGTTGCCGTTGAACAACAGACCGTCACCCACGATGCCGGGCGTCGTCGTGGCCGAACCCACCAGTTGTCCGTCGTTGCCCATCCCGGACATGTCCGGCACGAAGTTGTTGACGATCTGACCGTCCAGCGGCCAGTAGGCCACCAGCCCGTTGCGCAGGTCCGCGGCCGCCCACCCCGACAGCAAAACGGAAACAGCCAATAAGAGAATCGTCTTCTTCATTTCGTTCCTCCTTACGTTAAAACTGTATTACAGTTAAGATTGCCCCCTGAAGACGCGCGCAAAAACATCGCAAGCCAAAATCAGATGAAAAAAACGCAAAGACTCAGCTTGTGAGCCCTCATGCGTATCAGAAACTCTCCTGCCGTCCAACCGCAGACGCTTTCGGCCGCGTTCATGCATGCCACCACGCTCCTCTTTAGCGACACCCGACAATATCGGATACACCTGCCGTGATTAAAACAGGATAATAGCCAATCGCGATCCTGTCAAGTCCACGAAAAAAAGTACAAGCCGCGGCACCGTCGGCCAATCGCTCGTTAGGTCGCCCTTGCCTGCGCCGGGTAAATGCACTATCCTCTAAGGCAGATTGGCTGACAAGGAACTGTATATGGTATATTCACAATGAGGAGATGGCATGAAACTGCAACTGCCGGCCATTATCCTGGCCCTTGTTACTGCCGCCGCCGCGGGTAATGGGTATTTCTACCGAGAATACTGGGCCGACTTTGACAAGGCCGTCAGTAACCATGCTGATGGGAGATGGCGGGTTAACGACCCCGAATTGAGCCTGCACCCCGTCTTCGGCAAGCGACCAGAAGCCCGCGCCAACGGACTAATGCTCATCGACCTCGACCAGGACCTGTTCGCACTGGACGGCGTCTGCCTGTACCTGGAAATGTGGGGCGGCCATCCTGACACCGCCGACAAACGTTTCTTTGTGAACGGACGCGGCCCGTACCCCATCGACTCCTTCGGCACCGAGAGTAACCACTGCACGTATTCCTATCCCCTCGTCGAATTGAATACTTCTCATCTCGTCCGCGGGATCAACGCCTTTCAATTTGCCTGCGAGCGGGGCGACGGCTTCTGGGGACATTTCATAATCGACAACGCCGCCCTGCGATGCCGGCTCGCACCGGACCACCCCGACATCGCCTCGTGCGGCCTTGACTACTTCGCGCCCAAAGTCAGGCTTTCGACACCCGTCGATGCTGTTGCCGACCAGACGCAGCTCTGGCTGGACGGACTGCCCGCGGCGGCGACCGACATTGTAAGAGTTGATTACTTCGCACGCTATGAAGGCTTCGACGACAACGGCGATCTCATCGAAAACGACTGGCATGGCTTCACCCACCGCAAGAAGCCTGTAAACCATATCGGTACGAGCACTGCGTCTCCATACCGGGTGGCGTGGGACACGAGCCTGATCCCTTCGCAGAAGACTTCGATGGCGGTCAAAGCGGTTGTGACAATGCAAAACGGGCTTCTCTACGAAACCGAAATCACGGACCGCTTGTCCTTTCCCGCCCGTCGCCCGACAGTCAGCATGTTCAAATGCGATCCGCTGCCAGCCCCCTTCTGGTCGCGAGCCTCCCGCGAGAAGACCGCCCTGATCACGCTGCCTGCCGATCTGTCCGGCGCAGTACGCGCCCGCTTGCAGGTGAAGGTCTGGGACGGCGGACAGGGCAAGACAGCCAGGCCCTTCACGATCAACGGACGTCCTTACAATATCCTCTCCGGCAGAGCCGTTCACGACGTGGTGTATACAGACATTGAGATTGCCCTCTCCGACCTCCTTCCCGGGCCAAACACGCTCAAATTGCTCTCCGACACCGACCACCACGGCATTGAGATCCTCCTGCCTGGCCCCTGCCTGACCCTGCGATTCAACAAAGACTGACCGTCGGCCGAAATATAACTGGTAAACCCGTGCTTGCGGTCCGACTAAAGGCGGGTATAATCCGCCTTTCAGCAAACAAGCGCAAAAGCGGACATAAGGCTGACTCGTCAATGAAATTCGAAGACCTTGATCTTAAACCAGAACTCCTGGCCGGTCTCAAAGACATCGGCTACACCGAACTGACTCCCATCCAGGAGCAGACCTTCGCTCACATCCTCAGCGGACGCGACATGATCGCTATGGCGGAGACGGGATCCGGCAAAACCGCAGCCTGCGGCGTGCCGCTCGTGCAGAATGTGGATATGTCCATTACCGCCGTCCAGGTCCTCGTCCTCGTGCCTACCCGCGAGCTTGCCCTCCAGTACGTGCGTGAAATATCCAACATCGCCCGCAAAACCAAAATCGCCGCCTTCGCCGTCTATGGCGGATACGCCATCGACATCCAGAAGAGCAAACTGGAGCACGGCGTCCACATCCTCGTCGCCACCCCGGGCAGGCTCATCGACTTGCTGTATAACAGCCGCCTGCGGCTCTCCGAGGTGCGGACCTTCGTCCTCGACGAGGCCGATGAAATGCTCAATATGGGCTTCATCGACGACGTCGAGTTTGTCATTTCCTGCCTCGTGCACGAGCATCAGACTCTGCTCTTCTCGGCCACGATGCCCCGTGAGATCAAGGCGCTCGCCGCCAAACACCTCAAGGACCCCGTAACTATCGAGCTCAACCTCGCACAAATCGCCCCGTCGAGCCTTGAACACCACTTCCAGATGGTCAAGATTCACCATCGCTTCGAGATGTTGACGGAGTATATACGCCAGGAGGACCCCACTCAGGCAATAATCTTCTGCAACTCGCGCCGCAACGTCGAGAAGCTCCACGACCAGTTGCGCAAGGAATTCAAATCGGTCGACAGCATTCACGGCGGGCTTGAGCAGTCGCGGCGAACCAGCCTTTTCAACCGTTTCCGCAAGAAGGACATCCGACTGATGATCGCCACCGACGTGGCAAGCCGCGGGCTTGATTTCAGCCATGTCACCAGCGTGATCAACTACGACTTCCCAACCCATGCCGAAGCATACACGCACCGCACCGGGCGAACCGCCCGCATGGGACGAAAGGGCGTCGCAATGACCTTCTTCACTAACGCCAACCTGAGGGATCTCAGGCAGATTCTGCGTATGAACCATATCCAGCCGGTATGGCGCGGACCGGCGCCCGATCTCGATCGACCAGCCGGCAGGTCCTCTGCGCAGCGCGGCGCACCCGGCAGGAAACCATCGCACCGTCGCCCGCGCCGCCGCCCTCCGGCCAAAAAGACCTGAGAGAGCCTGTGCCCGCACGTGACGGGGAAGTCAGAATGACAGACAAAATCGAGCAGATCATAGACGCACATCAGCGCCTCGTTTGCGAGTTCCGGCAGCGCGGTGTTGCAGCCGTGCGGGACGCCGCCCGAATGATCGCCGAATGCTTCAAACGCGGCGGCTGCCTGTACCTGTGCGGCAACGGCGGTTCCGCCGCCGACGCCCAGCACCTGGCCGGCGAATTCGTCGGACGTTTCCGAAGAAATCGCCGCCCGCTTCCCGCCGTCGCGCTGTCCGCCGACACCAGCGTGCTTACGTGCGTCGGCAACGACTTTGCGTTCGAGGACGTCTTCGCCAGACAGGTCCAGGCCATGGTGGGGGCTGATGACGTTCTTTGGGCGTTCTCAACCAGCGGCGCCTCTCCAAACGTCCTTGCTGCCGCCAGCGCCGCCCGCGAAAAGGGCGCCCGAATCATCGCCTTTACCGGACGACTTGATACCCCGCTCCAGGAAATCGCCGATGTGTGCCTTACTGTCGATGCCCCTGCCGCCGCCGCCGCCCAGGAAGTACACGTCCTGGCGTACCATATCATCTGCGAACTCGTCGACGACTCACTGTAAAACGGTCGCTGTCACGCCGCCCGCGCGGCTCGATGCCGCCCAGTTGCTGATTACAACTGCCGCCGGATTAGTGCAGCCGAGGACACCGTCTGCGACTGCCCACCCACCGTAACGGTCATCGAAATCCGCACGCTCCGGGGTTTGACCGCCGGCGTGCGCGAAAACGTCAGAGCCGTAACGTTCCGGCAAAGCACATAGCTCTCCGCCGCGCCGTCAGGATCGATAACCAGGTTCAGCGTGTCGGTCGAGTCGTCGTACACATAAGCAATATCCCAGTCGGCGACGGCCTCGTCCTCGGCGGGATCCCCGTCAAGATCAATCGTGCATTGCCCCGCCGAATCGTAAGACGAAATCTTCGACGATGTCCGCAGATCCGTGGTTATACGTATCAATGCCTGCCTCGCCGTGCTGATCGCCCGGAACATGTCCTCGTTCTCGCGGTAGTTTGTCATCGAGGCGTGAACTGCTGCCGCAACCGCCCCCATCAGCATCGCAAGAAGAGCAAGCGCGATCAGTACTTCGATCAGCGTAAAACCGCCCGAGCATCTGTGTCGCTTCTGACGCATCATTATCCCTCCAACTCGCTCAATAACGCGCACGAATCCAGTTCGCCGAGCTTATGGGCCTGTTATTCTGAAGAATTGTCACGGTTACCCGCACGAAGTCGCTGCCGTGGTCCGCCACAACGGTTTCCAGACTCGACGCACTGACGTTCTCGACGCTCACCTGCTGAGTGAACGATGCAAACTCCGTCAGAGGCGCTCCTGTTACGTCGACCGGCGGACAAATCGTCGCTCCGTCAAAATCGTCCAGATCGTTGTATGCCGAAACCGTCGTCTCGCCGCTCTCGGGCCCGAAATAACTCGTACCCGTGTCCGGATCGACCACCGGCAGAACGGCCGTAAGTTCCCGAAGCTGCTCGATCAAAAACTCCGCCGTCGACAGATCGATCCCCGCGCCGTTGACCTGAGTGTACGCGCCGTTGGCCGCCAGCAGCGCCGCGATCGCTATGCCGATCAGCACCACAGCAACCAGAACCTCTATCAGCGTGAATCCCCGGCGCACGCACCCGCCCATGCTTGACGCATAATTCATCATAACTGCCTCCCCGTGCGTCACGATGTCACCAAAGACGACATCCTGAAGATGGGCAGAATCACGCTCATGGCTATGAAGCCGACCAGAACGCCCATCACGATAATCATTATTGGCTCGATCATCGACGTCACCATCTTGATTACGCTCTTCAGCTCGCGCGCATAGAACTCGGAAACGTCCTGCAAGACTTCGCTCAGCGTTCCCGACTCCTCGCCGCTCTGAATCATCTGCACGACGCTGCCGGGCATAAGGTTGTATCCGCCGAGACTCGACGCGATCTTCTTGCCCTGCCGAACCGCCTCGTGCACGCCCTTCCACATGCTTTCGAAAAGCACGTTGCCGCTGATCTGCGACGTGATCATTATCGTATCGAGAATCGGTACGCCCGCGTTCGTAAGCACCCCCATCGTGTGCATGCTGCGCGTTATGTAAAGACTGCGGCAAAGAGTCTTCAACAAGGGTATCCTGAGCTTCGTCTGGTGCCACCACCGCTGACCCGAGCCGCTGCGAGTCATAAACCAGAACAGCCAGAATGTACCTGCAACCGCCGGCAGCAGAATGAACCAGTACTCACGCATAAACGTGCTCGCCGCCATGATCATTTTCGTCGGCGCCGGCAGCAGATGCTCCTTGCCGTCAAAAATCGAAAGAAACCGGGGCAGCACGAACAACAGCAGAAACAAAGTCGTCACCACCGCCATCGCCAGAATGATCACTGGATAAACCATCGCGCCGATCACCTGCGAACGGGTCTCCGCCTCCTGGTCCAGATAGCTGGCCAACTGCTGAAGCATCCCGCTCAGCGAGCCGCTGATCTCCGCCGCCGCGATCATGTTTATGTAAAGATTGCTGAAGATGTCCCGGTGCTCGCCCAGCGCCTGCGAAAAACTCTCGCCGGCCTCGATCCGCGTCTTCAAATCCATGATTATGGCGCGAAACTTCTCGTTCTTGACGTTCGCCGCTATCGACTCCAGCGAATCCTGAAGACTGATGCCAGCCTTGATCATGACCGCAAGCTGGTTCGTAAAATGAAGTATGTCCTTGCGGCTCGGACCCATCTCGAAGCGTATGCTCGACAGTCCGCCCTTAGCCTGACCTTCACCGGTGTTCACCCCGGTCGACGACCTGAAGCGGGATTCCGAAGCGGTTCGTTCCGACGTTGCATGTTCGAAAAGCGCCATGACTTGCCTCTCTGTTCTAACTGACCAGTGATTCGTGCAGCTTGGCCTTCTTAACCTTGTTCTCGGCCGTCAGCGTCTTGTCCATCTTGCCCGGATTGCTCGAACGCATGATCGCCTCGTCCCTGTCGATGTAGCCCGCGAAGAACATCTCGGCGATACTGTGATCCATGCTCTGCATGCCCATCCGCCGCGACGTCTCGATTACGTTGGGAATCTCGTAAACGCGGTTCTCGCGAATGCAGTTGCGAACAGCAGACGTGCACAGCAGTATCTCCGTGCATGGAACCATGCCCGGCTGATCAACGCGCCGAAACAGTGTCTGGGAGATCACCGCCTGAAGCGTGTTCGAAAGCATCGCGCGAATCTGATTCTGCTGCGTCGCCGGATAAATATCGATAATACGCTCCACCGTCTGAGACGCGTTGACCGTGTGCAGAGTGCTGAGCACCAGATGCCCCGTCTCCGCCGCCGTGATCGTTGAACTTGTCGTCTCCAGGTCACGCATTTCGCCGACCAGAATAATATCGGGATCCTGACGCAAAACGTGCTTCAAACCGGAAGCAAAATCTGTGCAGTCCGCCCCGATCTCACGCTGCTCTATCATGCACGTATTGTTCTCGAGCGAGTACTCGACAGGATCCTCCAGCGTTATTATGCGCTTCTTGTACTTCTCGTTGATCACATTAATCATCGAAGCCAGCGTCGTGCTCTTGCCCGAACCCGTGTGACCCGTCACCAGCACCAGCCCTCGCGGCAGATCCGTCAGCTCCTTGACTATCGGCGCCAGATGAAGGTCCTCGATCCGAGGTATCTTGTTGCTGATCACACGAAAACTGATCGCTATCGAATCCCGCTGGAAGTGGGCATTCACGCGAAACCTGCTGCCGTCGTCGATGCGAGTCGAAAAGTCCAGGTCGCGATCCGTCTCGAAGCGCTTGAACTTCTCTTCTCCTACCATGCTCAAAACCATCTGCCTGACGTCTTCGTTGTTAACGGGCGGCAGGTCCATGACGATCAGCTCCGTGTTGATACGCATGATCGGCGGCATCGTTACATTGATGTGAACGTCGCTTGCCCCGTGTTCGATGGCCGCGGCTAACATTTTCTTCACGTTGACCATAAATCTACCTGCCCCTGTCCACTATTTCCTTTTCTTTCTGCGTGCGCCGCTTCGGCGGCGCCGGTAATCAGTCTTCGTCCAGCACCAGTATCAGGCTCTTTGCGTCGTCTGCGTCGTCGCCTTCCGAAGTCGCGCGGACGCCTGCCCCCCGGCCTGATTGCGCCGCTGACGCCGCGTCCTTGCTCTTGGACCTCGCCTTGCCCCGGCCCTTCGCCGCCGGCCTCGATTCCGCCTTGAATGTGCAGACGTTTTCCTCGAACGCCTCGTCTTCGCTCTGACCGTAAACCTGCGTCACCCGAAGGACCTCCTCGATTGTGGTAACGCCGCGCTGAACCTTCTTGATGCCGTCGTGGAACAGCGTGTCCCGCCCGCTCTTCATGAACGCCGTGCGCATGCTGTTCACTGACGAATCCTTGTTGATCATGTCCCGGAACTCCTCGTCCACGATCAGCAGTTCGAAAATACCCGCCCGACCCGCATAGCCGCTGCCGCGACAATGATCACACCCCGCGCCGTGCTTCAGGTGCTTCGGATCGATCCCCGCCTGCTGGATGTACTTGCGCATGTTCTCAGGCACTTTGTACGACTCCTTGCAGTGGTCGCATATCCGACGAACCAGCCGCTGCGCCAGAATCGCGTTCAGTGAAGCCGCAATCAGATACGGCTCGATCCCGATGTTCACGAGCCGTGACACGCTGCTGGGCGCGTCGTTGGTGTGAAGCGTGCTGAGAACCAGGTGCCCCGTCAGAGCCGCTTGCACCGCAATGCGTGCCGTCTCGTTGTCGCGAATCTCGCCGATCATGATGATATCCGGGTCCTGCCGAAGCAAACTGCGAAGCGCCGCCGCAAACGTCAACCCGATCCGATCGCTCGTCTGGACCTGGTTGCACATCTCCAGGTTATATTCCACCGGATCCTCGACAGTCGAGATGTTCAGCGTCTGCCCGTCCATCTGACCCAGCGCAGAGTACAAAGTCGTGCTCTTGCCGCTGCCCGTCGGACCCGTTACCAGCAATATCCCGTGAGGAAGAGCAATCTGATCCTCGAAAGCCTTCAGAACGTCCGACTCCATGCCGCTGTTCTCCAGACCGATCATGATCGACCGGCTGTCGAGAATGCGAATCACAACCTTCTCTCCGTGACTCGTCGGCAGGACCGATACACGCAGGTCGACCCCCCGGCCGCCCATGATTACCGCTATCTTGCCGTCCTGGGGAAGCCGACGCTCCGAGATGTCCAGATTTGCCATGATCTTCAAACGGCTCACCACCGCAGGGTGCATCTTCGCCGGCGCCTGCATCATGTCGAAAAGAACGCCGTCGATGCGGTACCGGATCTTCGTGTACTTCTCCTTGGGCTCCACGTGAATGTCGCTGGCGCCCTCGCGCAGAGCGTTGGTCAACAGGTAATTCACGTACTTGATGACGGGCGACTCCGCGGCGCTTCGCTCCAGGTCGCCGATGTCCTCCTCGACGTCCTTGACGACCTCGACGTCCGCCATATCGCTCATGATCTCGTCGACGTTGTACCCGACGTGCTTGTCGTCGAACTCCTCGCATACGGCCTGAATGTCGCTGTCCGGACAAACCACAACCTGAACCGCCATGCGGGTCTGCCGCTTCACGTCGTCTATGGCGAAAACGTTGGCAGGCTCGCTCGTAGCAACGACCAGCACGTCGTTCTCTATCGCCACCGGCATGATGTGACCGCTGCGTATATAACCCGCGTCCAGCTTGTCGAACGCGTGCCTGTTCACCGTCTCCGCCGTAAAACGGCGAAACTCGAAACCGCACAGCGTCGCTCTGGCGTGAAGTATATCCTCCTCGGCCGCGCCGACCTTCTTCAAAAGGGCCTCGACCCCTCCGCTCGCCTTGCCGGAGTCCTGACGCCGAATCTGCTCGCCCTGCTGCGACGTGATCTTCTCCATCTCGACCAGAACGTCAACGATGTCGCGAACGTGCTTGATCTCTGACGTCTGCGGCGAATACAGATTGCACAAACCGGGCGCAAGAGGAATCTCGCCCTTCACCTCGACGCCGCCCGCTCCGGCGATGTCGGACTTCTTGCTGGAAAACAGTCGTTTCATTCTGACATCTTCAGTATAACCGGGATCCCATCCGCATCCAGTTCGACCTGACGCTGCGTTATACGCTTGACCGTGAAGCCGTCGAGGCTGTCGCCAACGTAAAGAACCTTGTCGTTGATCATGCAGCATCCTCCCTCGTCCGAAGCCATGATGCTCCACAACTGCAAACCAAGCGACTTCCGGTTGATCTCCTCCCGGAGCAGAATCTCGCGCCCCGGATCGAGTCCGGTCAAGTCAACTATGCCGAGCTCGTGCTCGAACGGATTCTTCTTCAACTCCCCAACCCGAATCTGCTCGATCTCGGAAAACTCGTAGAACTTGTCCACGATCTGCCCAACGTGAGTGTCCATCTCCGTCTTGATGCCCGTCAACTGCGCGATCGCGCTTTCAATCTGAGCCTCTTCCGTGCTCGTGCCCGCGCTCGCCGCCGACGGAGTCGTCTTCTTGATCATGAACCAGATGCATAATGTCCCAACGGTGAACAAAAGCGCAAGCGTGATCGTGCTGTGCTTGAGATTCTTACCGTGCTGGGCCGTCGTCAGAAAGTCCTGATCCCCGCCGGACTGCGGTGAATCGACGCCGTTCGGCTCGCTAATGCCATCGGCGGCGATCTTCTTGCCCTCGGTTTGTCCGTCTTTCATGAATGACAGCATGGCGGTGCTCCCTTAAACTCTGTTGGTCCCTGTTCAGGCGTTGTTGCCCTGGAAAAAGATGCTCACGATAAATGTCGCCTCCGTCTTGCCCTCGCTCTTGCTCTGCTTCTTCAGGGAAAGCTCCCGTATCTTGGTGATCCGGTCCAGCTTCTCCATCTCCAGCAAAAAAGCGTAGTAACTGTTGAAGTTGCCGTGAAGCTCCATCTTCAAAGGCTGCTCCACGTAGCCCCGGTTGTTCTTCGCGTCAAGCGCACGGATCGTCTTGGGAGTCAGACCGTGAATCTGAGCTATCTTTGTAACGTCCTCGAGAATCTTGTGTATCTCGCTGCAGGGCGGCAGCTTGCTCTCGAATACGGCGATCGCCTCTTCAACCTTATCCAGTTGATTCGCAAGATCGCTCGCCGCCGCCGTCGCCTTCTTCAGCTCCATAAGCTTGGATCGCTTCTGCTCAACCTTGATCTTCTCTTGTGCAAGGTGCTGATTCGCCGGCTTGATCATGTAAGCATAAGAGACGTAAACCAGCGCCAGAAGCAAAACGAAGAAAATAAGTTTTCGTGAACCGCTTGTCATTGTTACTGCCTTTCAGTCAATGTCTTTCAAGCCCGCCGAAGCGCTGATCAGAGCACCTGCTGACGCTCCTCCCGAATCCTCGTAATGTCCTCCTTGGAAAGAACCATCCCCTTCTTCAGCCGCGTGTGCAGCTTGAACTCCCTGAAACGAGTCTCCTCGATCTTGTGCTCTTTCGACTCGACCAGGCTAACGCTGTCCAGAAGCGCCGAGCCGCCCAGGCGCGCAATGTAAGTCGCAACCTCGATGTCGCTGGGCGCGATGCCTTTGATCTCGATGTTCGTCTCAACCTCCTTGCGCACCGCCGTCTCGGTCGCCGCCGCGGCCGGCGTCTTCGACGCCGGTTTGTAACGATTCGCACCGCTCGCCTGAGAAGTCGCACCCTGTAGCTCCTTCTCAACCAGGCTCACCTCAAGAAGACTAACCCCGCCCGGAAGAGTGTTAGTCAAAGACGCAAGAATGACGCTCCGAGGAACCGGCTCAAGAAGCTCCGCCGTAACTACCATCGTCTTCATCATCGTCTTGCTCTTGCTCTTCAGCTCCTCGAGTTGTGCAATCTGCTCCTGAGCCTGACTCATCTGACGAGTCAACGCCGTCAGCTCGCCGCGAACCGCGCGCTGACGCATCTTCAAAATCGAAAACGTCACCGCAATCGCGCCCATCAGCACCGCGAACAGAATCAGATACAGTGAATTCGCACGATTGCTCTCGCGCTGCTGAATGTAATCGTTCGGTACAAAATCTATCTTACTCATGATCTGAATGTCTCCCTTTGCAGCTTCCGCTGATTTCAACGGTCAAGCCCGGAAAGGCTCAAACCGAATGCTATCGACCAGTCGATGCCGCTCTCGCGACGCTCCACGAATGATTCGCAGCCGCTTCGCAGCTCCACCGCACCAAGAACGTCTCCGATCTGCGCGGGTATCTGCATGCGCCGAGCCATCTCCGCCAGCTTTTCGCAAAGCTGCGGCTCGGAATGCTGACCCGACAAAAACACAAGCCGCTCGATACGCGTCCCGACGCACGTCGACTCGAAATAACGCGTGCAGGCGTCGATCTCCGATATCAGCCGCGATATCGACTCGCCATCCGCAAAATGAATGAAGCCCATCGGTATCACACGCGCAAACAAAAGGTCCCGATTCCGGCAGATTACTATATTCGTGTTCGCCGTCGCCACGTCCATCAGCATCGCAACCTTGTCCTGCTCGTCACGACGACGACTGAAAAAATCCACGAAACTGTTGCTCATCGCGAACGGCCACACGCTTATGCCCTGCACCTCAAGACCCGCCTTCTCATAAATTGCCAGGTGCCTGTCAACCTTCAGCCGCGCCGCCGCCATCACAAGAACCTCCACCTCCCCGTTCTTGCTGCCCCCAAGGTCCGCCGTCACGTGCTTGACCATCGCCTCCGACGCGTCGAAAGGCAAACGCTGACGAACCTTCGTCTTGACCGCATCGCCCATCTTCTCCTCGCTCATGCGAGGCATTCGTATCTCGTCTATGAAAACGTCCTGAGAAGGAAGAGCCGTAATCAGACGCTTGCCCTTGAACTCGCATTGCTTGGCCAGCTTTCGCGCGCATTTCGCCGCCCATCGCTGCCAGTCGGCGCTGCCGCTTTCAATCTCATCGGGCTTCTTCTCGCACCCGACCGCGTGAAGATACAATCCCTTGCCGTTGACCCCCAGTTGTGCCATCCGAAGATAGCTGCTGCCCAGATCAACCCCGATAGGGCATAATTTCTTGGTTAATGCGCCAAACATCCTTTAATACGTCTCCGGCGGCCAAATCAGAGGCATTGCAAGTCCTGAATTATGATCCAATCACACTGATGCTCTTTTCCTTAATCCCTGTCGTCGACAGGAAATCACCCCGGCATTAGTCCTATCCATGAACCGCAAAACATCGCTGGATCGACGGGTACAGTAAAACATAGGAAACGCCAATCGACCGGTCAAACTCCCCACCATATCGCGCGCCCCCCCGCATCCTGGTCCGAGAATAAAGCTCACGGTGGTTGCAAGCGCAGACGTGCCCCGCTTCGCCGCCTGCATGATTGAACTTGAATTGGCGCACCACGCGCACCGCCGCATGCCGCCTGTCACGTATGTCTGCCGCCGACCCCCCTCCGCGCCGAGCCCCCCCGGCGTCCCATAACTCCAAACCGAACACTGCGGCTATTCGGCCCTCAGCCGCCTCGACATCAGATCCTCCACCGCCTCCTGAACGCTCTTCTGTCCCGACAAAATACTGCCGATTGCATCCGAAATAGGCATCTCCACGTTGTGCTTCGCCGCCAGCGCCAGAACGCCCCGGCACGTCGCCGCACCCTCCACAACGCTATGCGTCGCCGCCAGCGCCTCCTCCGCGCTCATGCCGCGACCTATCCGCTCCCCGAATGACCGGTTGCGTCCCGTCGGAGAGATGCACGTCGTCACCAGGTCCCCCAACCCGCTCAGGCCCGCAAAAGTCGCCTCCTTGGCGCCCATAGCCAGTCCCAGACGCCTGATCTCCGCCAGCCCGCGGCCCAAAAGCGCCGCCTTTGCGTTGTCCCCAAGCCCCATGCCGTCGATGATCCCCGCCGCAATCGCCACCACGTTCTTCGCCGCCCCGCACAACTCCACTCCGACAAGGTCGGTGTTCGTGTAGACCCTGAACGTATGCGAATTGAACGTCAGTTGAATACTCTCCGCAAGCCCCTCGTCCTCGCTCGCCGCCGTCGCAGTCGCCGGCAGACCTCGTACAAGTTCGTCGGCGATAGTCGGCCCCGAAAGCGCCGCGTATGCGTGCCCCCTTCCCAACACCGCCGCAAGTATCTCGCACGGACGAAGCAGTGTTTCCTGTTCGATCCCCTTGGCCACACTCACTATCGGCGCCCCCGGCGGCAAGTTATCCTTCAGCCGCCCCCAAACGCCCCGCATGAACTGGCACGGAACCGCCGACACAAACAACTCCGCCCCGGCCATCGCTCTGTCGTCGCGCCCTTCGAACTTTAAGGACCCCGGCAGCTTGTACCCCGGCAAAAACCGCACGTTCTCACGCAGCGACTCGATCTCCGCCAACTGCTCCGCGTCATGCCCCCACATCGTAACATCCAGCCCCTTGGCGCAAAGCATCATCGCACACGCGCTGCCCATCGCTCCGTCGCCGATTATCGTAATCTTACCGAACATGGCCCCAACTTATAACCAATACCCCCAAAATTGCAACCCCCGGGTTCAGCATTCCGAACCCGCCCCACAGTGACCTTGGAGAGCAAAACCGTTTGGGCAGAGGCCGAAATTTGGAGCATTTGTTCGCCGGGGGGGGAAATTTTGGCCTCTGGGGGCCCCGAACGGTTTTGCTCGGCCGTCCAATGCCGCCTGTGCCGCAACTTGCCGGAAGAATGCGTTTGCCCTGCCCCATTCCCCCCGCGCGCCGCAATCGCCGCACTACAGCCTCGTCCCGCCGTCCTCTGTGCCGTCCCCTGCCGCCGAAGGCGCCCTGTCAAGCTCCGCCCGAAACCGCGGCAGAGACTCAGGATATTTCTCCCGTATAAACGAAACCAGCTTCTCACGAATCTCGCAACGCAGGTCCCACGCCGCCGACGCGTCCGACGCGCTCATCAGCGCCCGAAGCTCAACCGTCCGCTCCGTGGTATTCGTTACCTGCAAAACGCAAACCTTCCTGTCCCAGCGATCCGATTGCTCCAGAATCCGCTGCAGCTCAGCCCGAACCGCGTCAACCGGAATCGTATGATCCGCATAAATAAACACCGTCCCCAGAATGTCCGCGCTGATCCGGGTCCAGTTCTGAAAAGGCCTCTCGATGAAATACGTAATCGGCACGATAAGACGCCGCAGATCCCATATCCGCACCACCACGTAAGTCAGCGTGATCTCTTCGATCCGCCCCCATTCGTTTTCCACGATCACCACGTCGTCCACCCGAATCGGCTGCGTGAACGCGATCTGAAGACCCGCGATCAGATTGGCAAGCGTCCTTTGAGCCGCCACGCCAACAACAAGCCCCAAAATCCCCGCCGATGCGAGAATCGTCGTACCAAGCTGTCGCACCTTGTCGAACGTCATCAGCGCCGTCCCAAGCGCCATGATCAGCACCGCCGCGCCTACAACCCGCCGAAGAACCCTCAGTTGCGTATGCACCTTCCGTGCCCTGAGATTGTCCTTGACGCCTATATCGAAACGATCCATCACATAATCGTCCAACACGCGCATCGACCGAATGATCAGCCACGAAACAAGCCCGATCATCGCCAGAGCAAATACATGCTTGAAAGCATCGATATAGCGCGCCGGCGCCGCAATCAGCGGTATCACCAGCCGCACCGCCGCCACCGCCATCACCCACCGCATCGGCGCGCGAAGGTGCTCCACAAACGATTCGTCGGTCTTGCCCTCAGTACGACGCGCAAAAACAGCCAGAATCTTGAACAGCAGATAGTGCCCCGCCAGCGCAACCGCAATCACCAAAAGAATGCTGATCGAAACCCAGACTATCTGCTCATAACTGTCCGCCAGCCGCCGCATCAGCTCGCTGCCGATGAAGCGATGCCGCTCTGCCGCCCCCGTCACCACGTGCAATCCGCTGCAAAAAACCATACCCCCACCATACCCCCACGGTATGTAGTGTCAACCCTTAATTATCGCACCCCCGGCCGCCGCACTTCAGCCCTCAAGCAGTTCGATCGCCCCGGGATCCAGTTTCTTCAGCATTAAAAGCTGCGCCGGGCCCATTCTTGCCTCCACCAGAACGTTGCTCTCGCTGTATTCCTCCCGCAAAATCTTCGAATGAGTACGCAAAAAGCTCTGCAGCCTGCCGTTGCCCGCGCTGCCCCGGACCCGAACGTGAACCTCCGTACCGCGATATTTCAACAGAACCCGGCGACCGACCTCCTCCAGATTCATCCCCGTCCGAGCAGATATGCAGATCGCCTCTGGATGAACCGTCTGAGCCGATTCCACCATCGACTGGTTCCGAATTACATCCGCCTTGTTAAGAAGTACAATCGTATCCTTCTTACTGCAGCCGATCTCCTTCAGCACCGTCCCAACGCTGTCCATCTGCTCGAAAAGATTCTCGCTCGACGCATCCACCACGTGCAGCAGCAGATCTGCGTTCACCGCCTCCTCCAATGTAGCCTTGAACGACGCCACAAGATGATGCGGCAAATGATTCACAAAACCCACCGTATCGCTCAGCAGCACCTCTGCCCCCGCCTCGACCGCCCACTTGCGAGTCCGTGTGTCCAAAGTCGCAAACAGCCTGTCCTCCACGAAAACACCCGCATCCGTCAGCGCATTCATCAGGGTGCTCTTGCCCGCGTTTGTGTAGCCCACAAGACAAATCTTGAACATGTCCCGCCGACCCGCAATCTCCCGCATCTTGCGCAGGTCGATCCCCGCTAATTCACGCTTCAGCTCCGTAATCCGCTTGCTCACTATACGCCGGTCGATTTCAAGCTGCTTCTCCCCAGTCCCGCGCGTGCCGATACCGCCCGTCGCCCCCGCCGCACCGGCCCCCGCCGCGCCCGTAACCGTATCGAGGTGCGACCACATCCGCGTCAGCCGGGGATAAGTGTACTGAAGCTGCGCCAGCTCAACCTGCAGCTTCGCCTGCTTCGTACGAGCCCGCGTGGCGAATATATCCAGAATCAGTTCGCTGCGGTCAAGCACCTTCGCCTTGACGATCTTCTCAAGCTCCCGAATCTGACCCGGCGAAAGATCATTATCGAAAATAACTACGTCCGCCTTGAAATGCGCCACCCGCTCCCCCAGCATCTCCGCCTTGCCGCTGCCGATATACGTCCCCGGCGTCGGCCGGCTCATCTTCTGCATGAACCGATCGACTACAATCGCACCCGCCGTCTCCGCAAGCGCGATAAGTTCCGCCAAATTGTCCCCCTTATAACCCTCGTTTCGCTTGTGAACCACACCCACCAGCACGGCCCGTTCCTTCCGGACCTGCAACTGCTCTCTGAATTTTTCCAACTGAACGGCGCCTCCAAATCAAAAAACCTGCAATCTATATGGTATTATACGATCCCGACCAACATTGTTCAAGCCTGAAACGACCCTTGCCAGGGTTGGCGCATTCTTCAAACCCACCCCACAGTGACCTTGGAGAGCAAAACCGTTTGGGCAGAGGCCGAAATTTGGAGCATCTTTTCGCCCGGGGGGGGAAATTTTGGCCTCTGGGGGCCCCGAACGGTTTTGCTCGCCCGTCCAATACCGCCCCCTGCGACCCTTGCCGCCCCCGCCGCCGATTCGTTCGCCTGTCGCACGCAAGTTAACGCTTTTTTTCAATTGCAAGACCCCAATATGACGACTTACCTGCGATGAAACAAACCAAACGGCAAATGCCTGAGGATCGCACCTTCCAGGGCTTCTCCCGAAAGGCCTTCAGGTTTCTCAAGGACCTCGGCGCCAACAACGACAAACGCTGGTTCGACGCCCATCGTAACCAGTACGACCAGTATCTCCTGGAGCCGCTCCGCAGCCTTGTCAACGATCTGGCCGACTTCATGCTCGACATCGACCTGTCCATCGAGGTCGCCCCCGCCGTCAATAAAACCATCTCGCGAATCCACCGCGACACACGCTTCTCAAACGACAAGTCCCCCTTCCGAAACAACGTCTGGCTTGTCTTCAAGCGACCCGGCAAAGACTGGTCCAGCCGCAGTTGCGGCTATTTCCTGGAGATCAACGCCGCGTGGTATCGCTACGGCCTGGGCTTCTACGACGCCGCCCCCGACGTCATGGCCGCCTTCCGACGCCGAATCGACCAGGACCCAAAAGGCTTCATCAAGGCCATCGAATGGTTCGACGCCCAACACGTCTTCCAACTCGAAGGCGAGACCTACAAGCGGCACAAAGGACCCGACAAACCTGAGCCCATCCGCAAATGGTACAACTACAAAAGCTTCTTTTTGACCTGCAATCGCAAGATCGACCAGGCAATCCTGAGCCCCCGCCTCGTCGAAGATCTCATGAAAGGCTTCGGCATGTCCGCACCGCTCTATCGCTACATGCTCGCCACCATCCAGCAGGCCGGGCAGCCCAACTGAAGCCGGCCGCACGGTCTACCCCCGTCCCCCCTGTTCCGCCGCCGCAAGGATACGCCCCCACACCCTCAAGAAGTTCTCCCCGCATATCTTGCGGATGTCGCCTTCCGAATACCCCCGCTTAAGCAGTTCGTAAATCAGGTTCGGATATCTCCCAACGTCCTCCAGCCCCACCGGCACCTGGTCGCCAACCCCGTCGAAATCCGATCCCAGACCCACATGATCGACGCCCACGAGACCAACCACGTGATCTATGTGATCAGCCACGTCCGACACCGTCGCCTTGCCCACGGGATTGGCCTTCCTGTACGCCGCAACCCATTGCGCCCTCGCCTCCCCTTCGAGCTTGTGTTCCGCTGTATACGCCTCAATCGCGTCCCACCGCTCCCTGCTCTTCCGTGCCACCTCAGTATTCACGAACATCGCCCCGAAACTGATCTGGATGATCCCGCCCCTTTCGGCAAGCGCCTTGATCATCGCGTCGTCCATATTCCGCTCCATCCCCGGCGTGAAGTGCCGACACGATGAGTGACTCGCGATTACAGGAGCCTTCGATGTCTCGATCACCTCGTAAAACGCCTCGTCCGAAACGTGCGACACATCGATCATCATGCCCACCCGGTTCATCTCCGCAACGAGCTCTCTGCCGAACGGGCTCAGCCCTCGCCATTTCCGCTCGCTGTCATAAGATGAGTCGCAGATGTGATTGCACTTGCCGTGCGCCAGCGTGATGTATCGGACCCCCCGATCGAAATACCGCTGCACATTCGCCGTATCGCCCTCGATGGGAGCACCGTTCTCTATCGCCACAATAAACGTAACCCGACCGTCCCCGAACTGCTCCCGAACCTCCTCCGGCCCACGCGCCAATGCAAACTTGTCCGGATGCAGCCGCACGACTTCTTCAATCTCGTCGATTGTCTCGTCCGCAAAAACCCCCGCCGTACCCTCATCCTCCTTCTCCGGCGGAACGTAAACCACGATAAAAAACGCGTCAAGCCCGCCCTTAACCGCGCGACAGTAATCGAAGTCGCTCGACGTCCCGTGCGCAACGTCCGCCATATCGCCCTGCAGCCGGTAGGGAACATCGATATGCGTATCCACTATCAGCGTCGCCTTCGCCAGACTCTCGGCCTTCGCCAGCAGCATTCGATCCTCCGCGCGCCACAGCGCCCGACGACACCCGCCCCCAGCCGCTGCCGCGAGCACCGCAATTGCGAAAATTGTCCTCATCTGATCTCTCATTGGTCTCGTCCCTGCGCAAACCGCCGCCTGACCCGACACCGCGCATCATAACCAAACGCCGCCCAATACTCAACGCTCGCACGCCAAAAAGGTAAAATGACCCCGCCCTTTTGACGTCTGACCGCCAGCCGCCCCGGCCCCCCAACTCAACGACGACTGTACCGCCTCGGGTCGTTTTCAGGTGTGATCCGCATTCCCGAATTGGTCGCAAGGATGTTGTTCTCAAAAAGATACCCCAGCACACGACGCCGCACCCTGCGAAAAGGAGTCGCTATCCTGCGGTGCATCCTTATCAATGCGCTCTTGCGCCTCACCACCGCCCATTCATAAGGCTTCATCAGATCGGCCCGAAAACGCCGCTTGTGTTTGAGAAGATGATAAAAATCGCTCCCCTGAAGCGCCTTTCGGATCGGCCGCCATATCAACCCTGGCAAACAAAGCGCCAACTGAAAATCGATCACGTGAGGCCGACCGTCGCTGCCTAAAAGTATGTTGCCCCGCTTGTTCATGTCCATGTGGCAGACGCCCCGCTCGTGAATCTCACCCGTTAGACGCTCCAACATGAAGAAAAAATTGTGCGGAAGAGGCGGATCCTCATCAAGGCTCTTGCCCGGAACATACCGGTAAACAAGACCGCATTCTCCAAAAGAACACAGAAGTTCCGGTGTCTGCTCCACCTCCCTAAGCTCCCGCATCACCCTCACTTCTCGATCACGCAGAAAACGCCCCACCCACCTCAGACCGATCCCCATGAAAGGCTGCACGCGATTCATCTTCAATACGATCTTCTCCCCCGTCTCCCGGCAAACGTACCGCCCCGTGCACGCAAAAAAATCATGCTTGAACGTCGCCTGCCGCCGCCAATCCCTGCCGCAGCACCTGATCGACGTTGGAAGCCCGGCCTCGCCGCAGGCATACATGTCGCTCCGCAACCGGCGCGACAGGAATGTCTCACAGCCGTACTCCATGATCCTTTCCGCGTAATCCCTTTACCAGAACTCTTTCTTCCTTCTATCCTTCTTCTCGGCATTTCCGCCGCAAACTCGCCACCCTTTTTCCCTCTCAGGCGACGAATCCTTCCATCTTGTGCATCCTATAATATCACGGTTTGTAATACCTGGCAAGCAATCCGTTCAGGTCCGGCCCATTGCCCTCGTTTCTGCCCGCGACAACTGCCCGAAGATAACCGATCGTGTTACTCCTGTCACCCCCGCCGTTGCCCGGCGTAATCAAATACCGCATTCCATACTCAACCGCACCCTCCTCATCCCCGTCCGAACGAGCCTGGTTCATCATCGCCGCGAACCGCCGCGGATGATTCGCAAAGTACGAATTGCACAGCCCCGCCAGCTTGCCCATAACCTGCTCCGTCGCCTTGCCCATAAGATAGTCGTCCGCCGGCAGCTCCAGAGCATCGCCCGGCACGTTCCTCGCCGGATCCGGAGCTATGTAAATGTCCTCCGCCGTATGCGACCCCTCCACCTTCTCCGCCACCAGCACCGCCCCAGTCCGCGCGTCGATCATCTTCAGCAGCACCCCCACACGCGCAGTCCTGCTTACCCTCACTATGGGATACTCGTACTCGCTGATGATCGGTATCGCAAGGTGCGGCGGCGTATTGGCCAAATGAGCCCTCGCCTTCTCCAGTTCCGCGTGCAGTGCGCCCGCCTTCTTCTCCGCCTGCGTGATCATCTTGCGGGCATCGTCCCTCCGCCGCCGATAATCACTGTCGCTTTCCCCCTCCCTCCGATCCATCATCTTGTTCGCCTTTACCCTCACCGCCGCAAGCTCAACCACCGCCGCCGCATGATCCGCAAACAGCTTCTCCGCACGCACGTGCGCCTTGTGATACTCCGGGTTCGCGTCCATCCTCGTCCCGCTCTGGAACTTGCTCCGCCCGCTCGTCACACTTTCGGCCGCCACAAAATCCCTGCTCAGCAACTGCCCCATCATGAAGGCATCAACATCCTTCGGCCGAGAACTCTCCAGCCGCGCATCCAGCACGTCCATCTCGATAATGCTCGCGTTTACCCTCCCGATAGCCGCCTTCAGCCCCGACGCGTCCTTCACCACGATATTCGCCGGCCGAGACTTGCTGATATGCTGCAGCAGACCCGCCTCGATCCCGTCCGCCGCCTTGCGATCCTGCCACGAACTATCCAAACCAATGTAACCGATGCTGTACTTCACCGATTCCCGAAGCACCCCCATCATCTCCGCAAGACCCGTCCGAGCCTGAGCAAAACTCTCCCGATACCCAAGAGCCGTAACATAATGCAGCGCAGCGTTGCCGTACTGCTGCCGAAGCCGGAATCCGTCCCCCGCGTCCGCCTGCCGCTGCGCAATCCGTTGCGAAATCTTCACGATCAGCTCCGACGCACCACCGTAATCCTTCAGCACACGATTGCTCTGATGGAGAAACCCCAACGCCTCGTGCAGTGCATCCGCGTCAATCGCCTGCACCGCCATCGCGATCTTAACGTCGCAAACCGCCTGCTTCGCACCCAATACCAGAGCCTCGATCTCAGGATGCGAACCATACAGCCGCCGCGCCTTCTCCAGCATATCCAGCACCGCCTGCGGATCCCCTCCGCCACGCTCCACAGCCATCGCCTGCTCGATCAAACCAACCGCCTCCCGCCGATTGGCCACCTCCGCAACAATACCCTTCGCCTCCGATCCCGCATAATAATAAAGCGCCCGGTTCGCCTCGCTCACCGCCTCGTCCCACCGCCCCTCCTCCAAAAGCCCCCGCGCACCCGCCACGTGCCAGTTGTAAGCATCGCGCTTGATCCGCTCCAGCTCCCCCTGAGCCCCGCTCATCGTCCGATTCCGCGCAATCGCTTCCTGCATCGCCGCAATCGCCTCGTCCCACGCCTGCCGTCCCGCCAATTCCAGCGCCCGCCGCCGAAGCCCCTCGACCGCCAATGTCTCCTCCATGATCCGCTCGCGAAGATTCACGTACACCCCGTCCGTCGGAACGTGCTCCAGAGCCTTGCCGATGTGCCTCGCCGCGTCGTTCAGCCGCGTCGCGATAAAATCCGTCTGCGCAAGGCTATAGTAATGCTCTCCCGCCACGCGCCGCGCATGAGCCAGCCTCTCCGCGAACATGCTGCAGTCGCGCTTCCGCTGCCGGCACTGCTGATACGCCGAATCCAGCCGGCTCACCGCCAGATCATACTGCCCGTGCGCAAGCAGCTCCTCCCCTTCCTTATATGTCTCAAGCGCCTTGTCGCACCCCGCCGCCAGCATCACCCCCAACACAAGTGCCCATACCGCCGCCCCGCGAACACACCGTCCCCCGCCCCCCGCCATCTTCTCTCTTCCAAACATCTTCCAATTCTCCACATCAAGCCGGCAAGTATACGGGCCCGGCATTCCGTACCCCCCGTCAAAATGCCTCGCCCTGCCGACCGCCACGCACCAGTTATAGACGAACACTGCCCGTCCCTTATTGCCGTCCCGCTCGCGGCACTGTCCCCCTTTTTCACCTCCCTGCCTGCTCGACCAAAAAACCCTTCACCTCTGCCGCTCAATCCGCTATCATAACCCGCACGAAAACCCCAGACCAGCAAAAACAGTGGCGGCAAAATAGAAATACTCTCGATGTGCTTATCATTCAAAACCTTCGCCAGCAGCAGCTCCGGCAACTGCCTCGCCCTCTGGACGCCCACCACCGCAATCCTCCTCGATTGCGGACTCGCCTCCATGAAACGCACCCGCGCCGCACTCGCCGACCTCCGCGCCTGCGCCCCGCCGCCCAGCGCCGTCCTCGTCTCCCACCTCCACGCCGACCACGTCGCCTACTACCCCCTCCGCGCACTCGAACAGGCCTCCGTCCCCGTCCGCGTCCACGAAAGCTACCTCGAACCCCTCCGCCTCCGCCACTTCAACGGCTATGGCTTCCCCTTCCTCTCTCTCCGGCCCTACGCCGCCCCCTTCACCGTCGGCGACCTCCACGTCGAGCCCTTCCCCCTCACCCATCAGCCCGCCTGCCCCACATTCGGCTTCTCCATCCGCACAAAGACCCGCACCGGCTGGCTCAAAGCAGTCATCGCCACCGACTTCAACCGACCCGACGACGTCAACGAATTCCTCATCGACGCCGACTTCATCTTCATAGAATCAAACCACGACTTGGAATTACTGAAGCAGTACTACAACCCAAACAGCCGCTACCACATGCCAAACACCAAAACCGCGCAACTCCTCGCCAACGCCCGCCTCCAAAGCAAACACGCCCCCAAAGCCGTAATGTTAGGCCACCTCAGCCCCCAAAGAAACCGCCCACAACTCGCGCTGAACACCATAGAATCACACTTCAAACAATCCCTCGCCCCAAAAGACTTCACCCTGACAACCGCCCCGCAGACCACCCCCTCAATAACCGTCACGATCCCGTAACCGTGCGCACCCTGCAAGCCAGCGCGTTCAGCACGTCGCCCTATGCAGGCGCCATCTCCGGCCGTTGCTCAAGCAGCGACTGCACCCGCTGCTGAACCGATTTCGTGATCTGACGATAGTGATACCCGTAAATCGAAAGCGTCACCGCCAGATGAAGATACCGCGGCCGCCTCATCGTCCACAGCATCAGCTTCCAATAGTACCGACGCCCCGATTTCAGTATCCCAAAATGCAGCATCGACCTCAACAACGCGCCAAGTTCCGGCAACTGCAACCCCGGACGCTTCCGCCTCGCCAGATGATAGTTCTTGAAAAACGTCAAAATCCGTTCACAGTAACGCTGGTCCGAGTAGATCGTCTCCACAACCTTCTGATACCCCGCCAGCAGCTTCTCAAGCCCCATCTTCGGTGCAAAATTAATCGAGCAGTCCATGTTGTCCCCCGACACCGTCTGCAGCAGACGCTGCTCACCCGAAAGCCGATGGAACAAAGTCGTCCCGCGGGGCGCATTCAGAAGCCCAACCATCGCCGTAACAATCCCGCTGTCCTGAATAAACTCGATCAGCGTCTCGAAAACGCCCGCATTGTCGCTGTCGAAACCCAGGATAAAACCCGCCTGAACCTCCATGCCCGCCTGCTGAATCCGCGACACGCAGTCAAGCAGGTCGCGATGCGTATTCTGAGCCTTGTTGCACTCGCTCAAAGTCTGCTCACTCGGCGACTCGATCCCTACGAAAACACAGTCAAACCCCGCCGCAACCATCTGCTCCATCAGCTCGTCGTCGTCCGCAAGGTTGATCGATGCCTGCGTGTTGAATACGAACGGATAACGTCTCCGCTTCATCCACGCCGTCAGCGCCGGCAGCAGGTCCTTCTTCAAAATCCCCTTGTTCCCAATGAAGTTGTCGTCGACGAAAAAGACTTTCCCGCGCCAGCCCTCCACATACAAGGCCTCCAGTTCCGCAACCACCTGCTCACTCGTCTTTGTCCGTATCCGATGCCCGAACAGCTTCGTAACGTCGCAGAAGTCGCACCCGAACGGACACCCGCGCGAATACTGTATGCACATCGATGCATACTTCCGCTTGTCGATCAGCCCCCACAAGGGCGCCGGCGTCTCACGAAGGTCCGGCCGATTGTGCGTCCCGTAAACCTTCCGCGCACAGCCCTTCTCCAAATCCGCCAGAAAAGCCGGCAGCGTAACCTCCGCCTCCTTAAGCACAAGATGATCGATATGAAGATAATCCTCCGGACAACTCGTAAACAGCGGCCCGCCAGCAACCGTCTTAACCCCCAGCCTCTGGCAGCGTTTCACTACCTCCTCCACGCTCGCTCGCTGGATCAGCATGGCGCTTATGAATACATAGTCCGCCCATGCCAGGTCCCTGTCCGTCAGCCGCCCGGTATTCATGTCCACCAGTCGCTTCTTCCATGCCGGCGGCAGCATCCCCGCAACGGTAAGCAACCCCAGCGGCGGCAAAGATGCCTTCTTGCCGATGAATTTCAGCGCATTCTTGAAACCCCAAAACGTGTCAGGCGACTCAGGAGTTACAAGTAGTATGTTCATCCAACCCCTTTATATCTTCGTCTCTAACGACGGATTTAATCAGAACTTTTCTAAAAAATGACCCAAAACGGGTCAACCACGACGCTTTTATCGCCCCCCCCAAACGCCAACCCTGCAAAGATACAGCACTGCCGCAGAACAGATATGACAATAAGGAGGGCCACTCGCCCGGCGACGCTGATCAAGACAGCCGCCGCCCGAATGTCGTTTGCCGTCAAGTAACGGCACTCATGCCACGTCATTCCCGACGCATTGAAAATTATACGTCCCAAACACAAAGAAAGCCACAAAAAATCAACCAACCCCAAAAAAACCACGTTAGCCCCCGCACGGAAGTGCGGCGGGTTGGGTCACACGGAAGTGCGGCGGGTTGGGTCACACGGAAGTGCGGCGGGTTGGGTCACACGGAAGTGCGGCGGGTTGGGTCACACGGAAGTGCGGCGGGTTGGGTC
>JAWLHD010000002.1:0-34065 GCA_041690555.1 Anaerohalosphaeraceae bacterium | reverse complement strand
CGTTCCATCCCGGCCGACGGGCTCACTCATTTCTTCCGCTCACTCATAAGCGTCTTATACATATCCAACGCCTTATCCGGCTTCTCGTTCTTGTGCACCACCGCCCCCACAGCCTGAATCATCGCCGCAGGATCCTCCGCACAGAAAATATTCCTACCCATGTCCACCCCCATCGCGCCCTGGTCGATCGCGTTCCGCGCCATCTTCAGCGCATCGATCTCAGGTATCTTCTTGCCGCCAGCGATAACCACCGGTATCGGGCAGCCCGCCACAACCTCCTCAAACCCCGGCTCGCAATAATACGTCTTCACGAAATGCGCCCCTAACTCCGCGATCACCCGCGTCGCAAGACCAAGGTAACGGCTGTCGCGAACAAGTTCCTTGCCAACCGCCGTAACCCCCAACGTCGGCATCCCGTACCGGTTCCCCTCATTAATCAGATAACTCAGATTGGCCAGAGTCTCCTTCTCGAACTCCGCCCCGATGCAAACCTGGCATGTAATCGCCGACGCATTCAGCCGCACCGCATCCTCAACAACAACCCCGATCACCTCATTACTCAACTCCTTCAGCACCGTCGCACCCGTGCTCGACCGCATCACAAACGGCTTGCTGCACGTCGGATCAACGCAAGTCTGAATCGCCCCGCGCGTGCACATCAGACAATCCGCATAAGGCAGCAGCGGCGGAATCGCCAGATCCATCCGCTCCAATCCGCTCGTCGGCCCCATGATGTACCCGTGGTCGAATGCCAGCATCACCGTCTTGCCGCTAACCGGGTTGAATATCCGCGACAGCCGGTTTTTCATCCCCCAGCCCAGATGCCCCGCACCCTTCAAAAAGAACCCCGGCGTCTCAACCGGAATCCCGATCCCGAAATCCTTCGTGTCTTTGCCCTTATCCGCGTCCGGCATCAATGCACTCCTTCACAGAAACCCTTGAATATCAATGATACACTCGTCGCCCCCGCATCGGCATTCCCGATGCTCTTTTCGCCGATGTTCTTCGCACGACCAAAAGTCGCCTTCATACCCTTCGTCGCCTCGGCCCCCTTCGCCGCCGCCTCCGCCGCCGTCTCCAGCGCCTCGGCAACCGCAGCACCCCCGTCCGCCGCCGCCCGCGCAGCCTCAACCGCGGGCACCAGCGCATCCATCATCGTCTTGTCCCCCGGCTTCGCCTGCGTCAGCCCCCGCACCGCCTCCAGCCCCGCCTCCAACATCCCCGCCAGAGTCCCCGCATCGATCACATCCGACGCCGCCTCGCTCATCCCGCCAAAAAACGTCCCAAACAGCGGCCCCGTCGCACCCCCGTCAACGCCCATCACTGCCCAGCCGACATCGCTCAGCAGCCCCTTGACGTCCCCACCAGCACTCTCCGCAGCCGTCTTCTCCAGTATATTCATCCCCCGCACCATCGTCGTACCATGATCCCCGTCCCCACCAAACGAATCCAGCCGCGAAAGCAGCTCCACGTTCGCGCGAATCAAACCCGCCGCCGCCCCGAGCATCCCCACAACCTCTGTCCTGCCAATACAATCCGACATCGTCTCGCCCAAAAATAACCGTACCATGCCCCCGGCCGACCCAACATACTACACGCCCCCAGCCCCAATTGCAACCATGCAAAAGCTCATTTCCAAGGCTGGTTGACAACAGTGGATGCGGAAACTATACTCCATTACGTGCATATTTTTGCAAAAACAAAACTAAGGCCCAGTCAGCTCAGGACCGTTGCGGAACGACGCTTCGACGACGCAAGTGCACTGTGCCGGACTCGAAGCAATGCCCGGGCCAACGGTGCCATGTACCTGGCGGGATTCGCCGTCGAATGCCTTCTAAAGGCCAGGCTCATAGAGAAGTTCCGCTGGCTTCAGAACGCCTCCTTTCCGATTGCCCGTTCCCGTCAACAGCAGCGCCTTTGGTCGCTCTGTTATCGCTCTCATGACCTTGATGCAATTCTCGCCAGATTGCCTGAAATCCAGCAAACCCTTCTGCAATTCGGTCAAAAGGGATCCAATCGCCCTCTGCAATCGCTCAAAGCCGTCTGTGCCTGGACGATCTTTGCGCGATACTCCCCCTATAGCGCAAACATAAACGAAGCACGTCAATTTCTTGACCAGGTCAGGGAGCTCAAAGCATGTCTAAGGTAAAGGACGCGCCCTTCTTGAGGAAGCTCAAACAGTCTCTACGCAGCGAGCTGGCCGCCGTCGGTATCGAGGCGAAGGTGCACACCGAAGCTGTACCTACAACTCAACTGTACCGTGTCACGGTCGTCGCGCCCCAGTTCAAGGTGCTAAACCACTCGGAGCGGCAGAATGTAATCTGGCGCATCGTTGAGAAATCACTCTCCCCACAGGAACAGCTCCGTATAAGTATGATCATGACCCTTGCTGCCGATGAGATATAGAGTCAATGGTCCGTTGGCCCCATATAAAAGCGCTCATGACAAGACTGCGGCAGGGGGGTATCTCACTCCCGCTGCCGCCGCACTGGTGACGCTGAGCAAAAACGAAATCTATCTACGCGCCGCCGCATAACGCCGCGAAACCTCGCGCCAGTCCACAACTTCCCAGAAAGCATCGATATAGCTGCCCCGCAAATTCTGATACTTCAGATAGTAAGCGTGCTCCCAGACATCCAACCCCAAAATCGGCGTCCCGCGCTTCTCGACAACATCCATAAGAGGATTATCCTGATTCGGCGTCGAACTCACAAAAAGCGACCCGTCCTCCGCCACGACCAGCCATGCCCACCCGCTGCCGAAACGCGTCGCCGCAGCCTGCTTGAACACCTCCTGAAACTTCTCAAACGACCCGAACGTCGCGTCGATCTGCCTGCCCAGGCGCCCCATCGGCGCCCCGCCCCCCTCCGGCGACATCACCTTCCAGAACAGCGTATGGTTATAGTGTCCGCCCGCATTATTCCGCACCGCGTCCGGCCACTTGCTGACCTCAGCCAGTATCGCCTCAACCTGCTTGCCCGCAAGCGCCGTCCCATCGACCGCCTTCAACAGATTGTTGAAGTAACCCCTATGGTGCCGGCTGTAGTGTATCTCCATCGTCTTGGCATCAATGTGCGGTTCAAGGGCGTCATAAGCATACGGCAACGCCTCAAACCGCAAAGCAGGTTCGCCATCCGCCGCTATGGATATCCCCGAAAAAATCGACGCAGCAACCAATACTGTGACAACCTTCATTTCAACCTCCAATCAGGGCCCTCGTCTTGCTACCCGATCCGGAATGAGTGGGCCTCAATCTTCTCCCTCGGGACCGAACATTTCTCAACAAAGCAGACAAACCAGCTCAACCGCTCCGCCTGCTGTTGACTCGTTATACGTCCTGTATGCAAAAACAGTGCTTGCCGCACCCCGCATGCTGTGACATTTTTCGGCACATTAGTGATTTGCCCCTATACCCCCTGAGGATCAACCCCCAAGGCTGGCGCATTATCCGCAATTCAGCATCCCGAACCCACCCCACAGTGACCTTGGAGAGCAAAACCGTTTGGGCAGAGGCCGAAATTTGGAGCATCTTTTCGCCGGGGGGGAAATTTTGGCCTCTGGGGGCCCCGAACGGTTTTGCTCGCCCGTCCAATGCCGATCACAAGCCATGAATCTCTTTGCGAGTCACAATCTTTATGCCGTTGGCCAGGAGAATATCCTGTGCCTGCGCCGTATCCTCGAATCGAAACACCAGCAGGGCATTGTTACTGTACTTCTCGCCGAATCCGTACATGTACTCGATATTCACGTCGTTATCGGAAAGCACCTCCAGCACGTTAGCAAGCCCCCCCGGCCTGTCCGAAACCTCCACCACCGTAACATCGGTAATATTCGCCGCAAACCCGTTCTCTTTCAACACCTTGATCGCCGTCTCCGGCCTGTCCACTATCGTCCGCAGCACCCCGAAACTCTCGGTCTCGGCGATCGTCAGTGCCCGAATGTTAACGTCGTTCCTGCCCCAGAGCGCACATACCTCCGCCAGACGCCCCTTGCGATTCTCCAGGAATACCGAAATCTGCGTAATCTTCATGAGCTGCCGCCTCACAATGTCCTTTTGTCAATTAGCCGTTTCGACTTGCCGATGCTTCTTTCGATCGTCTTCGGCTCGACCAGCGTAACCTTGACGCCGATGGAAAGAACCGAATCAATCTGGCTCTTGATCTCTGTCTGCAGTTCCCTGAGAACCTTCACCTCGTCCGAAAAAATGCTCTCCTCAACCTCCACCAGCACCTCTACCTCGTCCAGTCCGTGGGACTTCCGGTCCACCACGATCTGGTAACTGTTCCCCACCCCCTCAATCCCGAAAAGCACATGCTCGATCTGAGAAGGGAACACGTTGATGCCCTTCACCACGATCATGTCGTCAGTCCTGCCCTTGATCTTGCTCAGACGCGGGCTCGTCCTGCCGCAGCGGCACGCCGAATTGTTGATGCTCACGATGTCCCGCGTTCTGTATCTGATCAGCGGTATCGCCTGCTTCGTCAGCGTCGTTATCACAAGCTCGCCGTCCTCGCCCTCCGCAACCGGCTCATTCGTAACGGGGTCAATAAGCTCGCAGAAAAACACATCCGAGAAAACATGCAGACCGTCCTTGTACCTGCACTCCTGCGATACCCCCGGCCCAATGATCTCCGAAAGCCCGTAAATATCCGTAGCAAGCAGGTTCAGCTCCCTTTCGATATCCACGCGTATCGACTCGCTCCACGGCTCCGCGCCGAATATCCCGATCTCCCAACTGCTCTGCCGCGGATCGAGCCCCATCTCTCTGGCCTCCTCCGCTATATACAGCGCGTAGCTTGGCGTACACGAGATGATCCGAGGCTGAAGATCCTGCATGATCTTCAATTGCCGTTTCGTCTGGCCCGCCGATATCGGGATCACCGTAAGCCCCATCGCCAACGCGCCGTAATGAAGACCCAGACCGCCAGTGAAAAAACCGTACCCGTAAGCGTTCTGTATTCTGTCACCGGGCTCCGCCCCCGCGCAGCACAGCGCACGCGCAACAACGTCCGACCACAGCGCTATGTCGTCCTTCGTATAACCCACCAGCGTCGGGTTCCCCGTCGTGCCGCTGGATACATGAATCGCCGAAACATGCCTGGTGTCCACCGAAAAAAGACCGAACGGATAGTTGTCCCGCATGTCCTCCTTCGTGGTGAAAGGGAGCTTCACGATATCGTCTATAGTCCTCACGTCCCCCGGACCCACACCCGCGTCATCGAACTTCTGCCTGTACACCGGGCAGTTCTTGTACACGTAAGACGCAATCCTCGAAAGCCGTTCGGACTGAATGTTCTTCAGGTCCTCCAGCTCCATGCATTCGAATTCTTCATTCCATATCATGCTTCAATGACCTGCCGGCAACAAAAACCCTGTAATTCTCTTCACGTATGCGGCTCTCAAAAACCGCCTCCAGCGCCTTCTCCCAGCTTCCCTGCGAAATCTCCAGATGCGCCGACAGTACCCCCACCAGAAACGTGTTCAATTGCCGCCTGTCCCTCAGCGCATCCGCCGCCTGCTTCAGATAAACGGTCAAATCGACCCCCTCACGCCGCAGAAAACGTCTCAGCCGCTCATGTTCGTCTTCGTGAAAACACACCAGGTAATCTGCGCCTCCCGCCCCGACCAGAGGCGAGTAAACCGCATCCCCGAATCGAACGTGCGACTCGACCGATCCGCCCCTCTGCGCCATCCCGTGCACCTCCGATTTCTTCACGTGATGACCCTCGCAGAGAGCCGCCGTTGCGCATATCTCCGACGCCTTCAATATGCCCTGTCCGCCGATGCCCCCGAACACGATGTTGCACACGTTAGACTTCATTCTTCAGCGCTCCAAAAGGACAAACAGCGACGCAAAGACCGCACCCCACGCAAACAACGGCGTCGATCCCCGCCAGGCCCTCCTCCGTCTTCATCACGCCGGGACAGTCTATTTCGAGGCAAAGCCCGCACTGCCGGCACAACTGGCTCTCATAAACCGTCGCCGCCTTACGGCTCCTGTCGATCATCTTGCAGGGGCTCCGGGCGATAATCACCGAAAGGTACGCCTGCCCGACCCGCTTCTTGACGAGCTGCTCGAATGCCTTCACATCCGTGTGGTCTATGACGTCGACGTTCTCCACGCCGCAGCTCCGGCACAGCGCCTCCAGGTCCAGCTTCTTCGTCTCCTCGTTGCGAATTGTAAGCCCCGTCGCCGGGTTCTGCTGCCCGCCCGTCATCGCGGTTATCGAATTGTCCAGTATGATCACGACGCCTTGAGCCTTGTTGTAAACGGCATTGATAAGACCCGTAACGCCCGAGTGAACAAACGTCGAATCGCCTAATACGCCGACGATCCTCTCCTCCGGCCTCGCCCGCTTCAGACCTTCCGTCAGCGTAACGCCCGTACCCATGCACACGCATGTATGCAGACTCGACAACGGCGGCAAAGACGCCAGAGAATAGCACCCGATGTCGCCCGCCACGAAAACCCCGAGCTTCTTGAGTGCCGAAAACGCGAACCGGTGCGGGCACCCCGCGCAAAGCAGCGGCTTGCGGCCCATCGCCTTGACCTGCTGCTTCTTTCTCCCTTCCACAATCTCCCCGATAAACTCCGTGCCGAGCTCGCCCACCCGAAACGAAGCGTCCTTCGCCGTAATCTCCAAACCAAGCGACTTGAGATGATCCTCAATAAACGGGTCCAGCTCTTCCACCACCACGAGCTTCTTCACCCGCCTGGCGAAGTCCATAATCTTCTCGTCGCAGAACGGATAAGCCATTCCCATCTTCAGAACCGAAGCATCCGGATAGCATTCTTTCACGTAGTTGTACGATACCCCCGCCGTAACAAACCCCATATCCTCGCTGCCCGCCTCCTCGCGGTTAAGCACGCTCCGCTCCGCAAACGCCGCAAGCCGCGACATCCGCTCCTCGACTGCCGCATGACGACCCCGAGCATTCTTTGGAATCATCACATATTTCGCCACGTCCCTCTTGAAAGCCCTCCGCTCCACTTCCGCACGTGCGCCGACTTCCACGTCCTCCTTGGTATGCGAAACACGAGTCGTCATCCGCACCAGCACTGGCGTGTCGAACTCCTCGCTGAGATCAAAAGCCTCCTTGACGTACTGTCGAGCCTCAGCCGGACACGAAGGCTCCAGGATCGGAACCTTGCCGAATATCCCGACCCACCGCGTATCCTGCTCGTTCTGCGACGAATGCATCTGCGGATCGTCGCACACCACCACCACAAACCCGCCGGAGATGCCTGTGTAGGACGACGTCATCAGCGGATCCATCGCCACGTTCAGCCCAACGTGCTTGCACGCAAACAGACTCCGCTTGCCACCCATAGCCGCCCCGAGGGCAACCTCGTAAGCCACCTTTTCGTTAACCGACCACTGAGCATCCACTTCCATGAAACGCGCAAGGTTTTCAAGTATTTCAGTGGATGGAGTGCCGGGATACGCGCACGCTGTGCCGACCCCGGCCTCCCAAGCGCCCTGCGCCGCAGCCTCGTTCCCGGACATAAGTACTCTACCCGATCTTTTATCAGTATTCATAGTCCCGACAGTATAGCAAAAAACCCGCCTTGTTCAACCCCCACATTGTCATTGCCCGCAAGCACCCGTGAGAATCCCCGTCAATAAATAAAAATCCACACAAAACACTGCGCAGATATTTGACAAACACAAAACTTATGCTATAATATAATGCAGGCGCAGCCCGTGTAGGCCGCGCCCTGAATGACTGAGAGAGTGAGGTTTGCAGAAATGACTGCCAAAAGGAGAACAGAATCGCCTGCAGCCAGCCCTCTGTCCCTGTGCCGCAAGGGCCGGTTGTTCAAAACAAAGCCAATTTCAAACGCCCCGCCATAACGCTAAAGGCTTTGCGGGCAAAGGGTTGCATGAATTAGCCGCCGCCCGCCGGCCAGAAAACAAAGCCAATCAAAGCCAATCCCCGCACGATCCGAATATCATTTCTTCTTGAAGAGTTCTCCGAGTCTATCAAAGAGAACTTTCTCGATTGTCTCCTCTACTGTCGGCTGGGGCTTTTGTTCCTGCGGCGCCTCGACGGCAGGTTCGGCCTTCGTTACCTCGCGATGCACAGGCATTTTGAGCGTCCACGCATGGGAGCACGGCATGAGGTCGGGCGTTATGTTGGACAGGTCGATGATGACGTTTGCCCCGTCAATGCGGTATGGAATGGCGGCATTCACGCCGAGCATTGTTACACCTGCGTTGGGTTTGAGCGCTATGTTCTTGAGTATGAGCTGTCGTCCGGGCCAGCTCGGCAGGATGGCGTAGAGGGTGTCAGACTTGAAGGTGAAGAAGGCTTCGATGACCGCCTTGCCGTCGGCTTGCTTGCCAACGTTGTTCAGGACGTTATAGGCGACCATATGCTGGCCGAACTCCTGCGTGGGGCGTTTGCCTTCGGTCCACTGACAGTTCTCGCTCCAGGTGCGGCTGCCGTAGATTGCTTCCCCGTTAACGTTCAGCCATTCGCCTATTTCGCTAAGGCGGGACTGCATGATGACGGGGATTCGGCCGTCGGAGGTCGGGCCGATGTTGAGCAGCAGGTTGCCGCCGCGGCTGACGAGGTCCACCAGCATGAGGACAAGTTCTCGCGTGGTCTTGTAGTTGTCTATTGGTTCGTTTCGGTTGTAGCCGAAAGAATGGCCTATACCCCTGCACTCCTCCCATGGATGGTCGCCCGTCTGCAGGCCCGCGCCGTATTCCGTGGTGTAATAACCGCCGTGCTTGTGGCGAATGCCCTTGCCCCAGCGGTCATTGATGACGACGTCGTCCTTGCAGGGCGACTCGTTGAAGAGCCATGCAAGGAATTCGGTCGCCCGCCATTCGGCGTCGGTCATATCCCATTCGCCGTCGCTGAAAATGATCGAGGGTTTGTAGCGGGTTACGACGTCCTTGAATTGGGGCAGCATGTGTTCGTCAACGAATCGTTTGCGGTCGATTCTCCAGAGGGGGTTGAACCATTCGTAGAGGGAGTAGTAGAAGCCCATCTTGAGGCCCTTGTCGCGGACTGCGGCCGTGAGGTCGCCGAGAAGGTCGCGGTTGGGGCCCGTGTCGACACTGTTCCAGAGTCTTCCCCATGTTTTGTTGGCGTCTTTGCTGGGCCAGAGACAGAAGCCGTCGTGGTGCTTTGACGTTAGCACGACGTATTTTGCTCCCGATCGGCGGAAGACGTCGGCCCATTCGGCGGGGTCAAACATTTCACATGTGAATAGAGGCGCAAAGGCGTGGTATTGGAATTCGGGGCCGTAGTTGGAACGATGGAACCTGCCCCATTCGTCGTCTTTGAGACTGCCGTCGGCGTTGAAGGTGCGCTGCCAGTACCATTCGGAGTAGGCGTCCCTCTTGCCCCATGCCGGCACGGAGTAGATGCCCCAGTGGATGAAGATGCCGAACTTGGCGTCCAGGAACCATTCGGGTGTGGGGCGAGCGTCCAGCGACTTCCAGTCCGCCTGATACGGTCCCGCGGCCAGTGCGCTGCATGTACAGATCAGCACAGAAAAGATTAGCACGAAACGATGTGAAGGCGTTCTCAGGCTTTTCATTCTTGCTCTCCTTTTGCAGATCATATTGCCTCGATTGTTGAGGGCGGTTTTGTGGCTATGTTGTATGTCACGCTGACGACGCCGGGTACGTCGCGGACGATGTCGTCGGCGAGTTTGCGGAGTGTGTCGAAAGGCAGGTTGGTTGGTGTTGCCGTGCGTGCGTCGACGCTGTCCCAGCAGCGAATCTCAATCTGGAGGCCGAAGTCACGCTGGCCCTGCCGCATGCCCGTGACGCGGTCTTCGTGGAGGATCGCCATGTACTGAAAGGCGCGTACATCCTTGAGGATGCGTTCGACGACAATTGTAGCCTTGCGGACGGTCTCGACCCGTTCGGGCGTGCATTCGCCGATGACGCGGGCCGCCAGTGCAGGCCCTGGGAACGGGATGCGTTCAAAGAGTTCTGCGGGCAGCCCGAGGGCTTCGCCCACTTTGCGCACACCGTCCTTGCGGAGTTGGATTAGGGGTTCGACGATCTGGTAGCCGAATGCCTGCTCTGGGTCGATGCCGAGTTGGGCGAAGACGTTGTGCTGACGCTTTATGCCGGCGACGGTTTCGTCGATGTCGGTCAGTATGGTGCCCTGGAGGAGGCAACGGGCCTTGCTCTCTTTGACGATACGGCCGAAGACGGTTCGATAGAAGGTCTGCGTAACGGCCTCGCGCTTGGCTTCCGGGTCGGTCAGGCCTTTGAGCGCAGCGAAGAACTCGCTGCGAGCGTCGACGATTTGAACGGGCACTCCGAGCTCGGCGAAGAGCTCGGCAACGCGTTGAGGTTCGTCCTGACGCATGAGGCCTGTGTCGACGAAGACCGTCTTTAGCTGCTTTCCGAGAGCGCGATGGCCGAGTATGGTGACCACGGAGGAGTCGACGCCGCCGGAGAGGGCGTTGATGGCGATTGTGTCTTTGACGGCGTCCCTGATTCGGCGGACCTGGTCATTGATGAACTCTTCGGTGTTGAGTTGCTGAAGGGTGATCTCCGAGGGCATTAACACTCTCCTTAAGAATCTGTCAGATAGGCCGGCTTCGTGCCGGTCGCAAGCTTACGGCTCACTGGGTGAACTGTATTCCAGGGCCAGTGTAACTGCGGCGGCAGGGGGTGTCAATTGTTTTGAGCAGCTTCACAAGGTGTCTTGGATGGTCGGTACAGCCCCGAAATAACTGCATTCTCAATACTGATAACAGCAGTCGGTCTTCTTCCCGAAATTGAGAAAAGGGGCGGCGGCAGGCGGCATCGGCAAATTTTTATGTTCCTATAAGTGCTTTTCTTGCAAAGTCTTAGAGATTTGTTCCCGGCGGGACAAGCAGGGTGCGGCGTGAAGGCATATTGATTGCATGTACAGTGACGGGCGGGAGTCCCTTAGATTACGGCTATCTAAGCCCGCGAAAGATCAACAGCAGTGTTTGGAGGCAGCACAGATGAAAAAGGCGTTCTTGATGTTAGCGGTACTTGCGGTGGCGGCACCGGCTATTGCGTTCCACAGCATAGAGACCAGTTCGACTTATGACTGCGATTCGTGTCACATCCCGCACAAGGCTCAGCAATTGACAGACATGCCTTTGTGGAGCGGGAGGATGACCAGCCAGGTGAGCTGGACGAACTACTCGAGCGCGACGATGGACGCCACGCCCGGCGATCCGGAGGGTCCGACGCTGCTTTGTCTTTCGTGTCATGACGCGACGGACGGCAGCAGCCACCTGATCAATACGGTGGGCGGGGACCTGAGCGGTTCTCACCCGATTGAGTTTTCGTATGCATTGGCGGCGTCGCAGGATCCCGAACTGTACCCCGAGACGAGCCCCAGCAACGTGGTCAACGGGCGGGGAACCATCGCCGAGGACCTTACGAGTGCGACGAAGGGTTACGTCAACTGCCAGAGCTGCCACGATATTCACCTTCAGGGGCTGCACGGACAGAATTTGCAGTGGGAAAACGATGCGGTTCCGCAGTACGACGGAGAAGGCAACCCGATACTGGATGACCAGGGCAATCAGGTTACGGCACCCGGTTCGGGTGAGTTCACGCTGAGTATTCCGCATTTGGTGAACATTCCGGGCATCCAGTGGGGGCTAACATACAGCGCTCGCAGAGCGGGCCTAAACTACCTTGAGCAGAGCTACGAACTGAACTACGGCGCTCTTTGCAAGACTTGCCATATCAAATGACAGGCGAATTGTCTGGATTTCTGTTCTGTGTACTACCCTACCCGGCCTGAGGAGAAGACACCCAGGCCGGGTTTTCATTCAGGGGGAATGTCGAAGAAGCGGCGTTCGTGTCAGACTTTTTGACTTAACCGGATTGAATACTTGTATTCCCACGGTTATACTGTGTCTTTAGATCCGCAGCGGTTTTCAAGATTCATTAAGTGTTTGTTAGCTGATGACTTAGTGCAAGAAAAGAGTTGCCGCAGCAACAGTGAATATTGTCGTTTTAATTGCCGGCACCGAGTGGGCGAAGGTCCCGAATCATCAGGAGTGTCAATATGCACAACAAACAAGTTATGTTAGTTTTGGCTGTATTTGCGGCGGCGAGTTTGTTTGTAAATGGCGGGTGCCAGAAATCGGCGGCAAAGGAGCTTGATTTTGAACCCGTTTTTTATCCGCCGCCACCTGCGACGCCGCGACTTCAGTTTCTTACGTCCTTTTCGGGGGCGGAGAATTTCCATATTGAGAAGGCCAGTTTTCTCGAGACGTTCGTCTTGGGCGAATCAGACGCACCGGCGGACACGCTGGCCAAGCCTTACGGGGTGGCGATCCACGGCGGCAAAATATACGTTTGCGATGTGGGGCAGGGTAATATCAAGGTCATGGACATTGTCAACAACCGCTTCTCGGTGTTTGGCTCCGGGAGGTCTTTGCAGCGGCCGGTGAGCATCTTTATCGAGCGGGACGGCACGAAATACGTGGCGGACGCGCTGACAGGAGTCGTGTCGGTGTGGAGCGCCGAGGACAAGCTGGCGGCGTACCTTGGACGGGACCTGGAAATGCGGCCTATCGACGTGGCGGTGCGCCAGGGCGAGTTGTATATAACCGACGGTAACAGCAACCAGGTCCTGGTTCTGGACAAGCGGAGCGGGCAGCTTTTGAGGCGAATCGGCAGGGGAGTTGCAGATGGGCAGAGGCCGGGAGAGGATGACCTTGCCATGATTACGGATTTGGCGGTGGACGAGGGTGGAGACGTTTACGTGGGGGACAAGCTCAAGGGCAGCGTCACACGTTTCAACCGCGACGGCAGACATGTCTTCTCTTACGGGCAGCCCGGCGGAAGCAGTCCGGCGAGCCTTGTGCGATCAAAGGGGATCGCCGTGGATAGAGAGGGCAGGGTGTGGGTGGCTGACGCGGGACCGGCGTGTGCGGTGAAGGTATTTCGGGCGGACGGTCGTCTGCTGATGTACTTCGGAACGTTGGGCACCGAGCCGGGGCAGATGTATCTGCCGGCGGACGTGGTAATCGATTATGACAACGTGGCTGTGTTCGAGAAGTACGCAGTCAAGGGTGCCAAGCTTGATTTCATTGTACTGGTTACAAACCAGTTCGGCAGCCGGAAGGTGAGCGTCTATGGCTTTGGTACATTCCCGGAGGTTTTTCTGCCGTCCGGAGGCGCCGAAGGCGATTCGGCAGGACCAGACGCGGCTAACGGCTGACAGGCCATTTTGGGCGAGGCTGATGGAGAAGAACGAGAGAGTTGCTGGCAGCAGCCGCCGAGCGCATGTGATCGACGGGGCGGCAGGTATCATGGTCAGACTGGCGGTTGTGTCGGGGATGTTGGCTATTGCGCTGGGGATCGGATGCAGCGACGTGGAGCGCCGGCGCGTTCTGACGTTCTTCTTCGAGGGCGTTCCGCCGATCGAGGGAGGCGTTCACCGGTCGGTGGTCGTCGTGAACACCGGCGAATTGCCGGCGGGGGGGGCAACGGGACGCCCCGATACGCCTGCGGCGGCGCAGCGGCGGGGCAGCAGACACGCACCAGCGCGGGATTGCATTAAGTGCCACGCATCGAGCTTTCAACAGTACCAGCGCGAACTGATCGCGGCAGTCCCAGAGTTATGCTACATGTGCCACGCGAACTTCGCAACTCCCGGGGCGCGTCTGCACGGCCCGGTTGCCGTAGGTGAGTGCGTTATATGTCACAATCCGCACCAGAGCGGCTACGTGCACCTGCAGGCGGCGCCACAACCGGACCTCTGCTACCGGTGTCACGTGGCGGAGGATATGGCGACGATACCGGGACATACCAGGATGGAGGATACTATTTGTACGGACTGTCATGATCCTCATGCCGGCGAAAGGGAGAAGCTCCTGAAGTACGCCGTGAGTCCGGATCCGAACACCTTTGATTAAGCCGACTGAACCTATTGTATAATCAAGACACACCAGAGAAATGTGTCAATGGATTGAATTTACTCAAGATATTGCTCGTCGCGGCGGCGTGCGCGGTGATACTGCTGCATGGAGGGTGCGCAGTTCGGGTGCGCGGGCGGGAACGTCCGCTGGTGCAAGGACGCGGCATTCACGGCGAGCTGCGGCTTTCGACGCGGCAGCACAGCGAGGAGCTGAAGTCGCCGACAGGAACTCGTGAGAACAAGAGCTCAATCACGCAGGAAGAATTGTACGTACATACGGAAGGCGACGTGTTCGACCCGAAGCTTATGACTTACGCGGCGGGGGTCGGCATGGGTCTGGTGCAGCAGCGCTACTCTACGGACAGGGACAGCGACAGCTCGTCAGGCAACATGAACAGCTATAGGCTGATAACAAATTTCCTGTCGGGCAAGCCGTATCCTTTCAGCGTGAGCCTGAGCAAGGAAGAGTCATATCTGCCGCGTCGATTCCGCAGCCCGCTGCACATTGAGAACACGTCGCGCGGCGTTCTTGCGCGTTGGCAGAACTCGGACTGGCCGATGACCTTATCATGGACGGACAACGAGATTAGGCAGACGGCGGACCTGGACGACAGTGGTTTTTTGTTCGGCAGGCGTTCGAAGCGGTTTGCATACTCGGTATCGCACGACTTCAGCGATAGATCTCACCTTGACTTTCGCTTCGACATGGACGACGTCGTTCAGACGGGGGCGGGCCATACCCGCAAGATCGACAGCAAAAGCTACAGGCTGAACCATGATTACAACTTCGGTCCGGGCGACCGGCACAGTCTGACGTCGCATGTATCGCTGGTGGACAGGCAGAGCGATATCGATACGCGGACGCTGGAGTGGCAGGAGAGTCTGCTGCTGCGGCATACGGACCGCTTCAGCACGTTTTACAGCGCGCATTATTCGGAGAGCACGTTCGAGTCGATCAAGAGCCGGACGATCGGTGGCGTGGGCGGCTTTACGCATAGGTTGTACGACAACTTTACGACGCGGCTGAGCCTGTTTGCGAACAAGACGGAGTTCGGCAGGAGCAGCGAATCGATTAGCCGGGGCGGGGACCTGCGCTTCAACTATTACCGGCACAATCCGTGGGGGCTGCTGACGGCGGAGTACTCTTTCAGGATGGCGAATAGGGAAAGCACGGGGGATACGGGGACTGATATTGTGATCGACGAATCGCATACGTTCACGGATCCGTTTCCGATTGTGCTGGAGAAGCGAGACGTGCTGATCGACACGATCGTGGTGAAGAATGCGGACGGCACGGAGATATACACCGAAGGGGATGATTACACTGTTCGGCGGGTAGGCGATCGCGTAGAGCTCGAGATAACGACATTGGGGGTGGACCTGCCAAATATAAGCGATGGGCAGGAGTTGTACGTAGATTATCTGTATGCGGTTGAGAGTTCCGTAACGGAGGATTTGCTGGAGCATTACTTCAGGGTCGAGCAGCAGTTCAACAACGGATTCTCGGTTTACTACGCTCACCAGAATCGCCAGACGGAGATAGACTTTTCGCGAGAGGCGGCGTTCAATCCGGATGAGGACTACCGTTCCGATACCTTCGGTGCGGCTTACAGATTGCGGAACATAACGCTGACGGCGGAGCACCGGGAGATCGAATCGACACATAACAGTTCGGAAAGCGACCGGATCACGGCGAGCGGGCACTGGTCGCTGTCGCCGACGACGTCGATTCACGGGCAGTTGGCCCAGGCGTGGATCGATTCGACTGGAGATCGCGATCGCCAGACGAGCCTCTTCACCGCGAGGGCAGGCGTCAAGAACCGGCTGACGCGGCATTTGACGCTTACGGCAGATGCGGAGCTTCGGCGAGAGAATTCGAGCGACATAGGACGCACGGACGGGTTGCGTTTCGACGCGGGTCTGGAGTATCATCAGCGGGACCTTAGCATTCGCGGAGGGTGGGGGTATTATGTGCTGGACAGGAGAAACACGGAGACAACCAACTCGATGTTTTTTGTTAAGCTGGTCAGGCGGTTTTAGCGGGATGGATATATGCGAATGAAGGTTAACAAATTGCGCAGGTACGTTACGGCGGCGAGTTGGCTGGCAGCCGTTCTCGTACTGAGTTTGTGGGGCGGATGCGAGCGCGGGCGGCAGGAACTGTTTACGGACGGGGGCAAGCCTATAGTGTGGCCTGAGCCGCCGGAGCAGGCGAGGATCAGGTACGTGGGGCAGATGACGGGTGAGGAGGACCTCAAGCGAGAGGTCAGCGGGGTGGAGGCGCTGGGGCGACTGATCTTCGGGCGCAAGGAGGTGGGGGTGCTCAGGGGTCCGAGAGCCGTTGCGCTCGACGAAAACGAAAGGCTCTTCGTTACAGATGGTTCGGCGGCGGTGGTTCACGTCATGGATTTGAGGACACGGGAATACGTGCAGTTCTCGCGGGCGGGCAACCAGCCGCTGCAGTCGCCGGTAGGGGTTGCCGCCGCCGGTGCGAGCGTGTATGTGTCGGACAGCGTGCTGGGGAGGGTGTTTGTGTTTGACAAGGCCGGCAAGTACCGCTTCGCATTCGGTGAGGAGATTCTGCAGCGGCCGTCGGGGGTGGCGTACTGCAGGAAAGAGCAGAGATTATACGTTGTGGATACGAAGAAAAACGTGGTCGAGATGTTCGATCTGCGGGGTGGGCACGCGGGCAGCATCGGTGACAAGAGCCCGAAAGGTCTGCGGTTTCCGACGTTCGTGTGTGTGGACGGACAGGGCCGCGTCTATGTCAGCGATACGCTGAATTACTGTGTCCAGGTTTTCGAGGCCGACGGCAGGTTCGTGCGAAGCATAGGGGAGCATGGCAATCGGCCGGGGCATTTTGCGCACCCGTGCGGCATCGCCGTGGACAGTTTCGGCAACATTTATGTGACTGACAAGCAGTTCGAGAACGTTCAGATATTCAACAGCGAAGGGCAGATACTGATGGCGCTGGGCGGCGAGGGACATGGGCCGGGTGAGTTCTGGCTGCCGATGGGGCTGTTCATAGACGGACGCAACCGGATCTTTGCGGCGGACTCATTCAACAAGAGGGTACAGATCTTCCAATTCATGGAGGTCCAGGGACAATGACAGCGAAGACGATTGCGGCGGTTATCATGCTTGCGGCGTACTGCTTGTGCGGGGCGATGGCCAACGGCTCCGGAGTGTCCGGGACGGCGCACGATTTCTCGCCGGGTGGCGACGGGAGCATGGCATGTCAATTCTGCCATACGCCGCACAAGGCTATTCCAGGGACGCCGCTCTGGAATCACAAGCTTTCTGAGCGGACATACCAGATATACTGGAGCACCTCGCTTGACGCGGAGGTGGGGCAGCCGACAGGATCGAGCAAGCTGTGCCTGAGCTGTCATGACGGTACGGTGGCGCTGGACGCGACGGTAAACGGCAGGCCTGGGTCTGCGTTCATGCCGCCGGGTCGCGCGAACCTGGGTACGGACCTTTCGGACGATCACCCGGTGAGCTTTGTTTATTCGGCGGAGTTGGCGGCAAAAGACCCGCAGATTCGCCACCCGGATTCATTGCCGAATGAATTTCGGCTGGACGAGTTTGGGGAGATGCAGTGCGTTACGTGTCATGATCCTCACAATGATACGTTCGGACATTTTCTGGTGGCGCCGAACGCGGGCTCGCGGCTTTGCATTACTTGCCATAACCTGGACGGATGGGCGGGCAGTGTACACGCAACGTCGACGGCTGCGGTGGGGCAGGCACAGAATCCGTACCTGACTCAGACTGGGTATCTTACGGTCGCCGACAACGGGTGTCTGTCGTGCCATCGGCCACACTCGGCGGGAGGGGCGCAGCGGCTGCTTCACTTCGCCGAAGAGGAGAAGAATTGCCTTAGCTGTCATAACGGGCTGGTGGCACAGAAAAACATGGAAAATGAATTCGACCGGACCAGCGGGCACTTCGTCAAGAACTACCAGGGCGTTCACGACATTATGGAGGCGCCCGGGACCACGGAGGAACACGTCGAATGCGTTGATTGCCACAACCCGCACATTGTGAAGGCGACTGTTGGGCAGGTGCAGGCGCCGTTAATACGCGAGGCAATGCGAGGTGTCAGCGGCGTAACCAGCGAGGGAAGCATCATCGACAGGGCAATTTACGAATACGAGGTCTGCTTCAAGTGTCATGGCAACAATCCGGTACAGGTAATTGGGACGACTTCACGGCAGATCACGCAGACCAGCACGCTACTGGAATTCGAGAGGGGCAATCCTTCGTATCATCCGGTTGTCGCGCGTGGGGCCAACCCGAACGTTCCGAGCCTTGTTGCGGGGATGGACGAGAGTACGATGATCTACTGCACGGACTGCCACGGTTCGGACTCATCATCGGCGGCGAACGGGCCTCACGGATCACGTTTTCCATTTTTGCTGGCGTATCAGTACGAGACTGACGACTATACGCAGGAGAGCCCCTATGCATACGAGTTGTGCTATCGGTGCCACGATCGCGAAAGCATCCTGAACAACGACAGTTTCAGCGAGCATAAGAGACATATCGAGGACCAGAAGGCACCGTGTTCGGTGTGCCACGATCCGCACGGAATCAGTCTGACGCAGGGCAACCCGGTGAACAACAGCAACCTGATGAACTTCGACGCCGGGGTCGTTCTTGCGGACCCGGATACGGGGCGTTTGGAGTTCGAGGACATGGGCAGCTTTCGCGGACAGTGTTATCTGGAGTGCCACGGTGTGAAACATTCGCCCAGGACGTACCGGCGGCAGGGTTACTAACCGCTCGTGCAATCTGTCGGCTCATTATGGGCAATCTTGTTTGTGGCGGATTCCGCAATAGACAGAAGAACCGTTGGTCCGGGTACGGGCCGCTGGACCACATCTGGCACGGGCATTCTCCTCGACCAGAGCCAACTGATGAAAAGAGTGGTGAAGAAGTTCTGGACAAATACGTCGAAATGGCGCAATCTATGGGCAACGGCGGCATGTCATCGCCCTGTCACGTGAGCCTTTCGAGTCTGTCACAGACGGAGGCCGAACAGAGCCTCATCAATCGCACATGGCTGCAATGGCGATATCGGACGGCTGACTCGCCATTGTAGACGTGCCCAGTGGTAAACTTGTTGACGTGTAACTGCAGAGATGCTCCTGAACAAGTTCTATTCAGACAACTGCTTGAAAGCCTATCGAAACGGATAATGCAGCCTCGGTGCAACCGTAACTATGAGGAAGTAATTCATGAAACTGGATCCGACCGTGATGGCGGACTGGCAGATTGCCGAGGCCGCCGAAGAGAATATGAAGTCACTTGACCACTTGGCGTGTGAACTCGGTTTGGCGAACAGCGAAATGCTGCCCGTCGGCACAAAACTGGCCAAACTCGATTACCTCAGGATTCTGGAGCGCGTCAAGGATAATGCGCAGGGCAAGTACGTAGACGTCACCGCCATTACGCCCACGCCTCTCGGAGAAGGCAAGACCACGACGGCTATCGGGCTGGTGCAGGGTCTGGGTAAGATAGGCAAACGCGTAGTAGGCGCCATCCGCCAGCCGAGCAGCGGTCCCACGTTCAATATCAAGGGTTCAGCGGCTGGTGGTGGTCTGGCTCAGTGCATTCCGCTTACGCCACTGTCGTTTGGCCTTTCCGGGGACATTGACTGCATTGCCAACGCCCACAATCTTGCAATGGTGGCGCTTACCGCTCGGATGCAGCACGAACGCAACTATGACGACGCACGGCTGGCAAGAAGCAGCCTCACACGCCTCAATATCGACCCTGATCGCGTTCAAATGCGATGGGCTATGGATTTCTGCGCGCAGGCGCTGCGCAATATCACCATCGGCAAGGGCGGCAGGATGGACGGTTATGAGATGGAATCGGGTTTTCAGATCACCGTCTCGAGCGAAGTGATGGCCATACTCGCAGTTGCCAAAGACCTGAAGGACTTCCGGCAGCGAATGGCCAGAATCGTGGTTGCTCACGACAAGAAAGGCAATGAGATTACCACCGCCGACCTTGAGGTGGATGGGGCCATGACTGCCTGGATGCTCAACGCCCTGAATCCCAATTTAATGCAGACTATCGAGGGCCAGCCGATTCTCGTTCACGCGGGTCCCTTCGCCAACATCGCGATCGGACAGAGTTCCATAATCGCCGACCTGGTGGGCACACGCTTGAGTGACTACCTTGTTACCGAGAGCGGATTCGGCGCAGACGTAGGCTTCGAGAAGTTTTGGAATCTCAAGTGCCGCATGTCGGGCCTCGTACCGCATGCTGTTGTGATCGTCGCTACCATTCGGGCCCTGAAGATGCACGGCGGGGGACCGGCGGTAAAGCCCGGTATGCCGCTAAGCAAGGAATATGCAAAAGAAGATCTCGGCCTTCTTGAGACAGGCTGCGAAAATCTGATTGCGCACATTGAGACAGTGAAAAAGTCCGGCGTGCGCCCCATTGTCTGCGTCAACAGCTTCTACACGGATACAAAGGCGGAAATAGAACTTGTTCGCAGGATTGCCGAACAGAACGGTGCGCTGGCCGCCTTGTCGAAGCACTGGCTCAAGGGCGGCGAAGGGGCGGTCGAGCTGGCAGAGGCAGTGGTGGCGGCATGCGAGGAGAAGAATAACTTCCGCTTCCTGTACGAGCTTGACACGCCCCTGCGTAAACGTATCGAACTCATAGCCAAGGAGGTGTACGGCGCCGACGGCGTTACATACACGGAGGAGGCGCTTGCCAAGGCCAAGGTGATCGAGGCGGATCCGGCGGCAAAGGAGTTGGGGACTTGCATGGTCAAGACACACTTGAGCCTCTCACACGATCCGGACCTGAAAAATCGACCTGCGGGCTGGCAATTGCCTATCCGTGACATTATGATCTACCGAGGGGCGGGTTTCGTTGTTCCTGTCGCCGGCGATATCAAGCTGATGCCCGGCACAGCTTCCGATCCGGCCTTCCGGCGGATCGACGTTGACGTTGACACAGGCAAAGTTCATGGCCTGTTCTAATCGAACAAATCGAGGACGGAACGAGAATTGATCTTATATAATGGTCGAAAACACTAAAATCGGTTCGGTCCTGGTGGTCGGCGGGGGCATTGCAGGCATCCATGCATCCCTCGATCTGGCGGATTCAGGTTTCAAGGTTTACCTTGTCGAATCCAGCACGGCAATCGGCGGGCGCATGGCGCAGTTGGACAAGACATTTCCCACCAACGATTGTGCCATGTGTACAATTAGTCCGCGGCTTGTTGCCGCCGGCACTCACCGAAACATCGAAATCATCACCAATGCGGAGGTTTCGCAGCTTACCGGACAGGCCGGAAGCTTTCGTGCGACGGTAACGCAGCGGCCGAATTTCGTCGACTTGGAAAAGTGCACCGGGTGCGGTGTTTGTGCTGAAAACTGCCCAGTGCCGGTCAAGGATGAGTACAACCAACTTTTGGGGGATCGGCGAGCGATTTTTAAGAAATATCCGCAAGCTGTGCCCAACAAATTCGCGATGACTCGCCAAGGGTGGGCGCCCTGCTACGACGCCTGTCCCATTCATGGCAATCCGAGCGGATACGTCGCTCTAACCGCCGCCGGGCGTTTTCAGGAGGCCTATGAATCCGCTGTCGCGAATAATCCCTTTCCGGGCATCTGCGGCCGGATATGCGAACACCCGTGTGAGCAGGCCTGCAATCGGGGGAATCTCGACGATCCGATCGCGATCGCTTATGTGAAGCGCTTCCTGGCGGACTGGTACGAAAAGCACGGCGAGAAGCCGACTCCTGAGCAGAAGCAGTCATCTATCGTGGAGAACGGTCGCAAGGTCGCAGTCATCGGCTCCGGGCCGGCAGGTCTGGCGGCGGCACTGGACCTGCGCAAGGCGGGCTATGCCGTAACTGTCTTCGAAAAGCATGGCGTCCTGGGCGGTATGATGCGGATAGGCATTCCGGAATACCGTTTACCAACCGAGGTTATCGACCGGGACATTCAAAGCATCCTTGATTATGGTGTCGATGTGAAGCTCCACAGCCACGTTCGACACCAGGAAGATATTCAGGCCATCATTGACGAGGGCTTCGATGCTGTGTTCCTTTCGGTCGGTTCGCACAAGAGCGCTCGCCTCGGCCTGCCCGGCGAGGACTTGAAAGAGGTTTCGCACGGAATCGATTTTCTTCGGGAGGTGCGACTTGGCACGAAGACCTCGGTTAAGGAAAGCGTAATCGTCATCGGGGGCGGCAATGTTGCTATGGATTGTGCGCGTACTTCGCTCCGCCTCGGCGCCAAGCGGGTGCGCGTGGTCTGTCTCGAGTCCCACGACAAGATGCCTGCATATCCGTGGGAGATCCAGTGGGCACAGGAAGAGGGTGTCGAGGTGCTGGCTTCCAAGGCAACGAAACGCATTACGGGAGAAGCAGGGACCTTCACCGGGCTGGAAATACTGGATGTCCGACGAATGGCCTTTGTGGACGGTCGTCTTGAATTGGAAACAATCCATGGCACCGAACAGATCATCACCGCCGATGAATTGATTGTTTCAATAGGTCAGAGGCCGGAACTCGGGCTCTTTGCCGAGGGCGGCAGGATCGAACTCACCCCGCGCGGCACCGTCGACGTTAATCCTAACACAGGGATGACCTCCTGGCAGGGTGTTTTTGTCGGCGGAGACGTAGTCCGGGGCGCGGCCAGCGTCGTTCAGGCGGCTGCCGACGGGCAATTCGCAGCCAAAGCAATAGATGCATGGCTGCGCGGCGTCGAATTGCCGTCCGAAGACAAACAGCCGGTTGTCGAGATATCGAAAGACGAACTCAAACAGCGAAAAGAGAAAATCTTGCGGCGCGTGCAAATGCCGACAATCTCGCTTGATCGACGCCGCAGATTTGAAGAAGTGGACCTGGGCTTCGCCGAAGAGATGGCAGTCGCTGAAGCGGATCGCTGTCTGTATTGCGCGATCTGCTCGTCCTGCGGTCTGTGCGAAAAGCTCTGCGAAGCCGACGCCATTGTCTACGACGACAAGCCCAAAGAACTAACGCTTGATGTGGGAGCGCTGATCCTGGCGCCGGGCTTCGATCTTTATGACGCGGCGAAGAAAGGCGAGTATGGTTACCGTCGTTTCCCCAACGTCATTAGCGCCCTTGACTGCGAACGCCTGCTGAGTGCATCCGGCCCTACGCTGGGACATCTCCGAAGACCCTCCGACGGCGTCGAGCCTCGCAGGATCGCCTTCATTCAGTGCGTCGGCTCTCGCGACACCGAGAACCCCTGGTGTTCAAGCGTCTGCTGCATGTATGCAACGAAGCAGGCCATTGTCATCGCCGAGCATTCGCGGGACGTTAACATTAAGATCTTCGTGATGGATGTCCGGGCTTTTGGCAAGGGATTCGACGAATACTACGAGCGAGCCAGGGCCAAATACGGCGTCACGTATATTCACACACGACCGTCGGCGGTCCGACAGGATTTCAAGAACCATAATCTTAGCATCGAATACAGCGAGGACGGAAAGACATGGCTCGAAGAGCAATTCGACATGGTCATCCTGTCCTCCGGCCTTTGCCCTTCGGATGGTACAGGCCGCCTTGCCCAAACATGCGGCATAGACCTGAATGCCTACAAGTTCGCGCGCTCCCGTGACTACGAGCCGGCGAGATCGTCGCGCGACGGTGTTTATCTGGCGGGTGCATTTGAAAGCCCCAAGGACATACCCGAAAGTGTTACGCAGGCCAGCGCCGCAGCGGCTGCGGCAATGGAACTCCTGGCCGAGGCCCGCGGCACTCAGGTTGCCGACAAGCACTACCCGGACCAGCGTAACGTGTTAGGTATGGACCCCCGCATCGGCGTCTTCATCTGTCATTGCGGCTCAAATATCGGCAGTGTTATTGACTGCGTGAAGCTCGCCGGGCAGGCGGCAGATCTTCCAAACGTTGTTTTTGCTGCGGACCTGCTGTATACCTGTTCCCCGGATGGCTTGCAGGCAATAAAGGACAACATAGAGAAACACGATATCAACCGGGTTGTCGTGGCCTCTTGCACGCCTCGGACGCACGAGCCGCTCTTCCAGGACACTGTCCGCGAAGTCGGGCTCAATCCCTATCTCTTCGAAATGGCCAACATCCGCGATCAGTGCACCTGGGTGCACACGCGTCTGGGTGATCTTACTGAACAGAAGGCTTTCGATCTTGTCAAAATGGCCGTCGGACGCGCGGCCACTGTCGAGCCCCTTGAAACAAAGAAGTACGTCCCCAATAGAACCGCCGTGGTTGTGGGCGGTGGTGTCGGCGGCATGGCCGCGGCCCTGTCGATAGCCAATCAGGGTTACGGGGTTCACCTGATCGAGAAGACGGACCAGCTTGGAGGAAATGCCCGCAAAATTCACAAGATGCTGGATGAAGCTGATCCACAGGAAATGCTCGCAAATTTTGTACGGCAGGTCCGCCAGCACGAGAATATCGACGTTCATTTGCGTGCGACACTCAAGGAGTGCAAGGGATTCATCGGCGACTTCAAGTCTGTGGTGCAGATTGATGGCGCAGATCCGCAGACGCTGGAGATCGAACACGGTGCGGCGATTATCGCCACCGGCGCCGGTGAATCCAAGCCGATCGAGTATCTTTACGGCGATAATGACCGCGTCATGACGCAGCTCGAACTCGAAGACCGCCTGCATAGCGATCCGGATTTCGCCAAGAGGCTGCGCGAGGTCGTGATGATTCAGTGTGTGGGCTCGCGCGAACCGGACCGCATGATCTGCAGCCGCGTATGCTGCACCGTTGCCGTCCGGAACGCCACGGCAATCAAACGCGCCAATCCCGATGCGACGGTTGCCGTGCTCTACCGGGACATTCGAACTTATGGCTTCCGAGAGGACTGCTACAACGAGGCGAGACGTGCAGGCGTGTTGTTCTTCAGATATGATGTGGACGGCAAACCATCTGTGAGTGCCGACACGGCCGGCCGGCTCAGCGTTAAGGTCCGCGATCTCAATTCGGGTATCACGATCGGTTTTGATCCTGATGCCCTGATACTCAGCGCCGCAATGGTGCCGCAGCCTGATAATGAGACAGTGGGTACGGCGTTTAAGGTGCCGGTCACGCTGGAGGGCTTCTTTCTTGAAGCTCACATGAAACTGCGGCCGGTTGACTTCGCCTCCGACGGCCTGTTTCTCTGTGGAACCTGCCACGCGCCGAAGTTCATCGACGAGACAATCACCCAGGCTCAGGCCGCCGCCACAAGGGCCGTCTCAATTCTGTCGCGTAAGATTATGGAAGTCAGCGGCATAGTCAGCGTGGTCAACCCGGACCTGTGCGCCGCCTGCCTTACATGCGTGCGAACATGCCCGTATGATGTGCCGCGGATAAACGCTGACGGTGCAGCTGTTATTGAGGCCGCAATGTGTCATGGGTGCGGCATATGTGCATCCGAATGCCCTGCAAAGGCCATCTGTCTGATGCATTACAAGGACGCCCAGGTTATCGCCAAGACTGAGGCGCTGTTTGACCGGAGTAGCAAACTAATAATAAATGACTGATTTCGAACCGAAGATTGTTGCGTTCTGCTGTAACTACTGTGCGTTTGCCGCGGCGGACCTTGCCGGCGCAATGCGACTGCAGTATCCGCCGAACGTCCGAATCGTCCGCCTGCCCTGTACCGGCAAGGTTGACGCACTCCATCTGCTCAGGGCATTCGAGGACGGCGCCGATGGGGTATTTGTGGCAGGATGCATGGAGGGCGAGTGCCATTTCATCCAAGGCAACCTGCGGGCGAGAAAACGGGTGGATTATGTGAAGCGCCTGCTTATTGAAATCGGCGTCGAGCCGGAAAGGGTGGAGATGTTCAATCTGTCGTCTGCGATGGGCGGCCGATTCGCCGAGATTTGCGAAGAGATGACATCGCGAATTAAACATTTTGGTCCCAACCCGGTGGGGCGGCAAAAGGGAGATGCCGGCAAATGAAGATAATCGGCGAAAGCAACATACCGCTCGATCCGAAGCTCGCCGAGGAGATTCGCCGCCGCTGCGGGCAGAATGTGTCTTTGTGCTATCAATGCCGCAAGTGTGCGGCCGGCTGCCCGAACCGTTCCTTCATGGACAGTACCCCCACCGAGCTTATGCGGCATATCCAGTTGGGAATGGCCGACGAGGCCATGAAGGGCAATGCTATCTGGTACTGCCTGTCCTGTCACACCTGCTCTGCCAGATGTCCGCAGGATATCGACATTCCACAGGTTGTGGACGCCCTGCGGATTATTGTCCAAGAAAAAAAGGTCAAGACGGATGCGGGCTCTGTAACGCTTGTAAACCGCCTCTGGATGGCGATGCTGCGTCTGGGCAGGATGTACGAGATGGGGCTTGCAGGCCTTACGAATCTCCTGACCGGTCGGCCTTTCAAGGACGCCGGCCTTGCCGCCAGAATGATCAGGAAAGGCAAGATCAAGCTGCTGCCGACGATCCGCAAACCGCTCGAGATCAATCGCATGTTCAAACGTGCGAGGAAACTGAAGAAATGAAAATAGCGTACTTTCCAGGCTGTTCGCTCCACTCCATGGCCGCTGAATTCGACGTCTCGACACGCCGCGTCTGCCAGTCGCTCGACGTGCAGCTCTGTGAGGTCAAGGACTGGACCTGCTGCGGCAGTTCGCCCGCTCATGGTTGTGACGAACTGATGTCTCTGGCGCTGCCTGCCCGCATTCTGGCGCTTACGACCGAGACCGAGAACCTGCGGGAAGTGTGCGCGCCGTGTGCATCGTGCTATTCCCGCCTGAAATTCGCCCAGGAGCGCCTAACCGATCTGCGGTGGCGTGCCGACATCGAAACAGTCGTAGGTCGTCCATGTCCCCCCGATGTCGGCATCTTCAACATGATCGAACTTGTTATTGGCAAAGTCGGTCTCGATAATGTTGCCTCGCACGTTGTCAGGCCGCTTGCCGGGGTAAAGGTGGCCTGTTATTACGGCTGTCTTCTGACGCGGCCGCCCAAAGTCGTCGGCAGCACGAACTTTGAAAACCCGACCGACATGGATGCGATCATGGAAACCTTGGGCGCACAGGTCCTCGACTGGAACCACAAGACGTCCTGCTGCGGGGCAAGCTTCGCGCTCACAAAGACCGAAGTGGTTCTGAACCTTACGCGGAAGATACTCGCCGACGCCAGGAATGTCGGAGCAGAAGCCATTGCGGTTGCCTGCCCGCTCTGTCACGCCAATCTCGACGGTCGACAGGAGCAGATCAATGCCGCATTCGGTACCGACTTTCACGTTCCTGTCTTCTATTTCACTCAGCTCATGGGCCTGGCCTTTGGCATCCCGCCAAAAGAACTCGCCGTCGGCAAACACCTTACCGATGTGGGCGACTTCCTTAAAGAAAGGGCATTATTATGATAGTGGCCGACAGAAAACCGCTGGACGAGATCCTTGGCTCAATAGAGCCTTACCAGAAGATCGCTTTGATGGGTTGCGGCGGATGTGTGACGATATGCTTCTCCGGTGGGACCAAAGCCGTCGAGCTGCTCGCCTCGCAGATACGCATGGCCCGGCAGTTGGCCGGCAACCCCATAGAAATCATCGAATGCACGCCGGAGCGCCAGTGTGAGTTTGAGTTCATCGATACGTTCAAAGACCAGCTATCTTCGGTCGGTGCAGTGCTCTCAATTGCCTGCGGCGTTGGCGTGCAGACAATGAACGAACACTTTGCGGATGCCATCACCATCCCCGGTCTCAACACGAAGTTCATGGGTTATCCCGTGGAGCACGCCCTCTGGCAGGAACGATGTGCCGGCTGCGGTGATTGCGTACTGCACTGGACCGGGGGGCTTTGCCCCGTTGCCCGCTGCGCCAAGCGCCTCTTCAACGGCCCCTGCGGCGGTTCGAGCGGCGGCCGCTGCGAGGTCGACAAGGAAGTCGATTGTGTCTGGCAGCTTATACACGACAGGCTCGAAAAGTTCGACAAGCTTGAGAATCTCGAGATTGTCAGGCCCGCCAAAGACTGGCGACCAAGCACCAATGCCGGACAGCGGAAAGTCAAATTCGAAGAGGCCATGCTATGAAATCAGGAAGCCGTCTGGAGAGGGTCCTGTCAGCAGGACATTTTGCCGTCACTGCGGAACTCGGCCCGCCTCAAAGCGCCGACGCCGAGAATATCCGAAAGAAGGCGCAGCATTGCCTCGGCAAAGTCGACGGCGCCAACGTAACCGACAACCAGACTGCAATCGTGCGCATGTCCAGCATAGCCGCCGGCGCCATTGCCCTGTCCTGCGGCGTAGAACCTGTCGTCCAGATGGTCTGCCGCGACCGCAACCGCATAGCCATGCAAAGCGATATCCTGGGTGCGGCGGCTCTCGGCATCAAGAATATCCTGTGCCTTTCAGGCGATCATCAGAGGTTTGGCAACCATCCGCAGGCGGCGGGAGTCTATGATCTTGATTCCATGCAGTTGATAGACATGGTCCGCCGGATGCGCGACGATAAGACTTTTCTTTGCGGCGATCCCATCAAGACCTGTGAACCTCGCTTATTCATCGGCGCAGCCGCCAACCCTTTTGCCGATCCGCTGAGCTTTCGTGTAACGCGCCTGGCCAAAAAAATTGCCGCCGGCGCCGATTTCATCCAGACGCAGTGCATTTTCGATGTCGACCGGTTCGAACACTATATGAGAATGGTCGTCGATCGCGGCCTCCACGAAAAAGTCTACATAATGGCCGGTCTCACACCCGTCCGATCCGAACGTGCATTGCAATACATGAAGGACGAAGTGCCCGGCATGTTTGTGCCGGATGCGCTGATTGCCCGCATGGCCGCTGTCGAGGAAAAGGAAGCCAAGAAGGAAGAAGGTATCAAAATCTGCCTGGAGATGATCGAACGGATCAAGAACATCGAGGGCGTCCGCGGCATTCATCTGATGCCAATCGGCTGGGAGAGCATCACGCCGGTCATTCTCGAACGTGCCGGCCTGCTGCCTCGGCCCGAAGTACCGGCGTCAGCGTAAATTCGCCCCGCCTGTGCCGCCGCTTACTTTTTGGCTGACTGCACCGTAGCTTTCGTTGCACCCGTTGATATGCCGCCGTCAACCAGCAGAGTCTGACCCGTTATATAGGCGCTGGCATCCGACGCCAGAAAGACCACGGCGCCATCCAGGTCATGCGGCTGACCAGGCCGCTTCAGCGGAATCCGGTCGCAAAGGTACTCCAGCCAATCCGCATTCTCATACAGAACCGCGTTCTGTGCTGTCTTGAACCATCCGGGCGCAAGGCAGTTAACCGTTACACCGTACCTTCCCCAGTCGTCAGCAAGGCTCATGGTCAGTTGCTTGACACCGCCGCGGCTGGCGCAATACGGTCCCAGGCCCGCGTAACCCGCAACACAAGTCACCGATCCTATGTTGATGATCCGACCATACTGACGCTCGATCATATGCCGCCCGATCGCCTGCGCCACAAAGAACGTCCCGCGCAGGTTCGTGTCCAAAATCAGGTTCCAGTCATCCCAAGTCACATCCGCCGCGGGCTTCCGCACGTTGCATCCGGCGTTGTTCACCAGTATGTCTATCTTCCCGAATTCAGCATGAGCATCCGCCGCCATCTGCTGAATACTGTCGTAATCCCGCACATCCAACTCCAGAGGCAGCGCCCGCCGCCCCAGCCGTTCAATCTCTTTGCCAAATGCGTCGAGAGATTGCAGCGTTCGAGATGTCATCACGATATCCGCCCCGGCCCTGGCCAGCGCCCGCGCCATGTATTGGCCCAGCCCCCGGCTCGTCCCTGTCACCACCGCAACCCTGCCGGTCAGGTCAAATGCCTCCGTACTCATCCGCCTTGCTCCTTTCCCGCCACCGATTCGACGTGCGGCATTAGTATCACCTTCATCAGGTTCTCACGCCTGTGATACAGCCGCTCAAACCATTGCGCTCCATCCGCAAGCGCCGCCTCAGCACTGATCAGCCGGCGTACATCAACGGTCCCCCGCGCCATCAGATCAAGACACGATGGATACTCGCCGCAGGACGCGCAACTGCCTTTCAATGTGATCTCACGCGTGACCACCGCCTGCAAGGCAAGCGGTACGCTCGGCGCCAGGTTGCCGATCAAAGTCGCCGTCCCGCCTTTGCGCAGCGAACGCACGGCAGTCTCCACTGTCTCCGCAATACCGACAGCCTCAAACGCCGAGTCTGCTCCTCGCCCGCCTGTAAGCCGCCGCACCTCTTCTGCCGCGCATCCATCCTCCGCAACAATCGCAACATCCGCCCCTGATTCACGCGCCATTTTCAGCCGGTCCCGATCCACGTCTATCGCAAAGATCGTTTTGCAACCGGCCGCCCTCAGTAACTGAACCACAAGCACCCCAATCATGCCGACCCCAACCACCACCGCTGTATCACCCAATCGCACCGCAGAGCGGTTGACGGCATGTAGCGCGATCGAGACCGGCTCCACCATCGCCGCATGGCTGAAAGATACATTGTCCGGCAGTCGATACAATATGCGCTGCGGCGCAGCTATATACTCGGCAAACGCCCCGTCCCGTCGATACTCCTGGCATGACACCCCCAGGACACGCCGGTCATCGCACAGGTTGATTTGGCCGGCACGACAGTAGCCGCACCGCCCGCAATAAACCGTCGAATCGCACGTAACCCGATCGCCTGCCGCCCATCCGCTCACTGCCGCGCCGGTCTCCACGATAACGCCTGCCGCCTCATGTCCCATGATCACCGGCGGCCGCCGCCGTCCCGTGCTGCCGTCCATACCGTGAACATCGCTGCCGCAAACCCCGCACGCATGCACCGCTATAATCACCTCGTCCGCCTCCGCGGCGGGACGTGGTACATCAACATACTCGAATTGCTTATACGCCGTTAGCACCAGCGCCTTCATCATACTCGCCATACAATCTCCTCGAATTGCCTATATCCTGCGGCAACCCGCCGCAACAGTTCATAAATACAGTGGACGGACGGAAAGTCAAGCGATGAATAGACTTGCCTGCTCTGAATTGCAGTCTCAATTCGAGTCTGACAGAGGATGGAACGCCCGTGTTCGCCGTTTAGACGGCCGCCGCAGAGCCCGTGAGAGAGTCGCGCAAAACCCCGACCGGCCGCAAACACCGACTGCGAAAGAAGGATAGCGCTGCCTTGGCCACCATTACCGACTCGACAAAGCCACGTTTGTATGCTTCTGCTGCCGGCCTGTGTCACGACTACGGAGTGTTTGCCATACCGCTATTGAGCCATCCCGCGGCCATGATAGAAAGGTCCCGCAGGTCGACTGCGCAGTCGCCGTTAACATCTCCCCGAAGATCCAGCCCGCCGGCATTGTAACATTGAGCCTGACACAGACGAATGGAATCAATGTAAACGCTGTCAATATCTTCGCCGCTCTGACCCGAAGGCGTACCGTCGCCGATCCTAAGGACAATCTTGTTGACGGCCGCAAGGTTTACACCCGCATCGGCAAATGTCTTAAGATCAACGTACCACTCGCCCCACTTATCCGTCTGCACGACATAGCCGGGGTTGGTTGCCGAGCCTGCATTTTGCGCCGAGTCGACGATCTCTAACGAAACGGGCTGAGACGCGTTGTCCCGACGCCCGCGGAAAGCCACCATAACCGCCGCCATGTTGTCCGCTGTCCAGTCCTGCACCGGAAGGACGCGCGCCACCTGACAATAGTACGGCGTCTGCTGATTGCGACAATCAATACGCATTGATCTGGCGCCATCATGTAGCTGTTCAGTCTCCACATAGTTCAGTCCGTTCGGGTCGGGTGTGTTTTCCCCTGGCAGGTTAGGATCCCACGCCAGACGAAGCGCCTTGTCGTCTTGGTAAGATTCAAAATCGTCAATGGTGATGAACGGTACAGTGGTGAAGCTCGAGACAAAGCCCTCGACAGTGCCGGAAGGGCCGATCTCGTCGACGCGCCACTGGTAAGTCGTACCGGTCCGCAGTGGGCCGGGCGAGTAACTCCTGGCGGAGGCATCGAGGTACAGCGGCTGCATATCTCCCTTCGGCCCAAACCAAAGGACATGAGAAGTGGCGAAGGCCGCCTCCACCCATGTCAACGTAGGATTAAGGTTCACATCGACTTCGCCGTCCTCGGGAAGCAAGGCGACCGCCGCCGGACCGTCGCTGATCGACGAAATGTTGTCAAAGGTAACGTTGAACCCGGCCGGCGCGGCGCGTTCGTTCTGAGCGAAGACGCCGCTGACACCGGACAGAAGAGGAGCATCCCGAACACCGGCATCCTCCCAGTAATCATTGCCGGCGGTATCGACCAGCGTGCGTATACGCGCAACAAGCGGCCCGCCCTGGTACTCGTAAAGCGCCCCCGTAACATACGTCGGGTTGCCGCCAAGCACGTCAAGCTGCGCATAATAACTCCGGCGATGAAGGTAGCCGGGTACCATCGCCTCATAGTCGCCGCCCACGCGCATGATGTTCTGAATCTGCACGACTTTTTCCACGTCGATGCTCAAATTGGCGGGACCATCCTCCCAGTTGATATGCATGATGTACGCGTCGGCGATAACGCCGCCCGCCTGCGGGTGGAGAAAATAGCTGGCCCTTGCTCCGAAACCCTGATAGTTCGAGGCCGCGTCGCCGCTGACGTTGACCAGCGCACCGATACGCACGTCCGCAAAGGACTCATTTACGAAACCCACGCCGAATGCGGCGCCCTTCTGAGCGACCGATTTGGATTCCGTCAGGGCGATGTAATGATTGCCGTCGGCGCCCTGCTGGCGCGTCGCGGCAAACGTGCTGCTCTGACCATAGGTCAGCGGTTCGACGGATTGCCAGTCCCAGATGAGATCCGACGGGCTGTTCTCGAACGTCTCCAGCCAGTTTGCTCCGGCCGCCGATACGATCAGACATACCGCCACTATTGAGAAAACCCTCCAATGTGCCATTTCTCTACTCCTCCAACATGTCTGTGAGCGAACTGTTCAGCTTCCCGATAAATCACCGATGCGGCTGCAATCTCGAGGTTGTTAACCATCCGCGTCATGTTGCACCTACAGCCTAAGGACCAGACCATCTAATTGTCAAGTAAAAAAAATGCCCGCCGGACTTGCAGCCCAAGGGTTGCCCCGCCCGCAATCGGCGGTTGCATGGGACCCGACTATATGGTAAAGTCGGATAATCGGTCGTTGCAGGGAGGTATTGACGATGCAGGACATAGCTGAACTCATCGGATCAGCCGCAAAATCTTACGAACATGGGGATTATTCCCGAGTGATAGAGGTCTGCGAAAGCCTGCTGAGTGGCCATAGCCGGGACTGGCGTCTTCTTCATCTCCTGGGCAAGGCCGCATATCAGTTGCAGCGGTACTCACAAGCCGAGCACCACTTGCGACGCGCAATCCAGCGTGCCCGGACTGAGGCATCCCTCTACAACACCCTCGGCGTAGTGCTCGAAGCCCAGGGGCGATCTGACGAGGCCGCCGCCGCATACACGCATGCAGTCGAGCTTAACCCCGGCCTTGCCGAGGCATGGCTGAACATCGCAATTGTGCACACATTGAAACGCGATTGGCAAGCGGCGGGGGAGGCGTCCGCTCAAGCCCTGGCGCTAAGGCCCCAATGGGCGAGGGCATGTTGTGTAGCCGGATACATTCACCAGAACACCGGCGCCATCGACGAGGCCCTGGCCAGCTTTATGCGCGCGATTGAAATCGATCCCGCCTGCGTCGAAGCCGGAAATCATCTGGCAGCCTTACAGAATAAACGAGGGGATTTTGCTGTCGCGGCTGTGCATCTCAGAAAGGTGGTCGAACTCGCCCCAGGTCACGCAGAAGGCTGGAATAATCTGGGCATAAACAACAACGGCCTTGGCCGCTTCGCGGAAGCTGCTGCGTGTTTCAGGCGAGCCGTAGAGTTGGAAGACAACTTTGCACAGGCGCATTACAACCTTGGCAATGCGCTGCGCGAGATCGGCGATTGCGGTGCCGCGATTGCCTCCTATGAGCAAGCGATCAGCCTGATGCCGGATTTCGCCTGGGCACATTGGAACCTCTCACATGCGCTTCTCGCTTCCGGCCGCTTCCAGGAGGGCTGGCGCGAATATGCATGGCGGCATGACAAGCGGCTCGGTATTGTAACCTACCCGCGCCAACTGAACCTCCCGCGATGGGATGGACGGCGATTTGATGGCAAAAGGCTCCTCGTGCATTACGAGCAGGGACTCGGCGACAACATACAGTTC
>JAWLHD010000001.1:24906-43506 GCA_041690555.1 Anaerohalosphaeraceae bacterium | reverse complement strand
GTAAGGCCCGCCGCCGACGTCTGCCGCATTTCAACTAACATTAAGCCCGTAGAAGGCAAAGACTTAGAGCAGGCCCTGAAAACCTCGTCCCCCCCAAGGGGCCCAAAGGCCCTCCTGCCGTACGTCAAAAACGGCAGCATGTTGAATGTCGCCGCCAAGATCGACAAGCCCCTCTGGAAGCGGTTTTACAGCGAAATGTTCGCCCTTCTGGGCTCCATAACCGGCGATTCCGTCCGCAGCGAAGACCTCAAGAAGTTCAAAAAGCTGACTAATGAAGGCATTGACGCCTTCGGTGAGGCGCTTGTCTTCTCCATGAGTGCAAGCGCCAAAGCCCGCCCACCCTTTGACATGAAATACTACGCCAAAATCGCGGATATTGACACGTTCAACCGCGTTCTCGACGAAGAAATCGAACTCATAAACGCCGGTACGATCAACGACATCTACAAGGGTATGGGTCTCGAAATGAACTTCCAGGCCAAGCGCAATGCCGCCACATACAAAGGTGTCGCCATTGACTCCGCAAGGGTCTCTTTCAGGACTGCTGAGGCCGAATCCCAGATGGACCAGGCCATAAAGGCAATGTACGGCGAAGGCCTGGAATATCGCTGGGCCATCGTCGACGACCTGATCGTCTACGCCATCAGCGGCGACGTGGACAAGGATATTCGCGCCATGATCGACCAGGTTAAGGCCGGCGCGCCGCAGGAACCCGCAAAGGAGATCTCCGAGGCGCTATCATATCTGCCAAACGCCAGAAACGCTGACGCAATGGGGACGTTTAACTGGGTGCGTATGATGCAGATGGCCATGGGGATGGCTGCCACAATGGAGCCAGATCAGGCCGTACCGCAGATTGATGTTTCAACCGAGAGCAATCTCGCCTGGGCAGCAAGGGTTCGCAACGGCAGGATCATCATCGACGCCGCCCTGCCGAAAAAGCACCTTTTGGAGCTAAAGACAGCCGGAGAACTGATGCAGCGGAAGATGATGGAGAGCCATCAGAGGCAGGCAGAGCCAGCAGAGACTGGCCCCATGCTATAAACTGCCTCGTCCAGATTCCTCTATGTCGGGCCGCATTGCTGTCAGCGGGCAGCATTGCGGCCCGGTTGTTTTGGGGGCCAGAATACTACCAATGTTACAAAAGTGTCGCCATGCCTGTTGCAGCTACATTAACGTCGCACAATTGACAGTCCCAAGAGTCTGCCGCTAAGCACCTAACTCTCTGCAAACAACAGGGTTATGGAATTACACGACTGCTGGCACAGCACTTGCCATAGCAAAGAGCGTGATAACGGTGCCTATGGGCAGCTATTTTGCAGGAGCTTGCCCCGGGCGGCAAAGGCTCAATAATCCCAATCGAGGTGTAAAGGCAATGAAAAAGAAACACGGACACGGTGCGCGCACATCTGCAATGGCAGTTGGAGGCTTAATGCTTATTCTTTCCGGCAAGGCTTTGGGGCAGGACATGTCGGCGGCAGTGGAAGAAATCAGGGTTGGGCTGGACACGGTATGGGTCCTGCTCGGAGCCTTTCTGGTATTCTTCATGCAGGCCGGCTTCGGCATGGTTGAGGCGGGATTCATCCGGGCCAAAAACACCTGTAACATTCTTACGAAGAACTTTCTGGACTTCTGTATGGCGTCTCTGGGGTTCTTTGTCTGCGGATATGCCCTGATGTTCGGCAACGGCAACGGCGTTTTCGGGTTTCGGGGCTGGTTCCTGATTGGGGCCGAGAGCGGGGCTGATGTTCCGCTTTTTGCGTTCTGGCTGTTTCAAGCAGCCTTTTGCGGTGCGGCGGCAACCATTGTCGCAGGCGGCATGGCCGAACGAATGAAGTTCGTAGCTTATCTGATTTATTCCTTTATTATTTCGGCACTGATTTACCCCATAGTCGGACACTGGGCATGGGGCGGCGGATGGCTGAGCAGCATGAATTTCGCGGATTTTGCAGGTTCGACGGTAGTCCACACGGTCGGGGGGTGCGCTGCGCTTGTAGGGACATGGATACTCAAGCCGCGGGCAGGCAAATACGGCGTCAACGGCAAACCAAGGGTGATTCCGGCACACAGCATTCCGCTTGCCTCGTTAGGGGTGTTCATTCTGTGGTTCGGCTGGTTCGGCTTCAATGCCGGCTCGACGCTTGGTGTGGGCGACGGCACGCTTATCGGCAGGGTCGCAATCAACACGAATCTCGCGGCGGCAATGGGCGGCATAGTAGCGATGCTGACCGTTTGGAAACGCTTCGGCAAGCCGGACTTGTCGATGGCGATGAACGGTGCACTGGCCGGACTTGTAGCCATAACCGCCCCGTGTGCTTTTGTCGAGCCGTGGGCGGCACTCGTGATCGGCAGCATTGGCGGCTATTTGGTGATCCGGGGCGTAGAATGGCTTGACAAACTCAAAATTGACGATCCGGTCGGCGCGGTTCCGGTACACGGCATGTGCGGTATCTGGGGCACACTGGCCGTGGGCATCTTCGGCAAGTCGTCGCTGGGTTTGGCGAACAACGGCTTTTTGTACAGCGGCAACCCGACACAGTTAGGCATACAGTTTGTTGGCGCTTTGTCAGTGGTGGCTTTCGTGGTGGTCAGCATGGGTATCGTCTTCAAACTGATCGATAAGACCATCGGTCTGCGTGCTTCGGGTGAGGAGGAACTGCGCGGCCTGGACATCGGTGAACACGGCATGGAGGCCTATGGCGGCTTCCAGATATTCAGCACAACCTAATCTAACAGCAACAAAAGTATCAGGAGAGAATGAAATGAAGCTGATCATTGCATATATTCAACCGCACCGGCTCGAAACAGTTAAGGCCGCTTTGTTCGAAGCGGAGGTTCATAAGATGTCGGTAACCAACTCGTTGGGCTGCGGCGAACAGATGGGTTATGAAGAGAGCTATCGCGGCATAAAATTCGAGGTTAACCTACTCAAGAAAGTTAGATTGGAAATCGCAGTAAATGAGAGTTTCGTGGAACAGGCGGTGGATGCGATCATTAAGGGCGCCCGCACCGGCGACATCGGGGACGGCAAGATTTTTGTTTTGGATTTGTCTGAATGTGTGCGTATCCGAACCGGTGAGCGTGGGCGGGAGGCCATTGGATAAGGGGCATGAGCACCGTGTCTTCTACTACAAAGTTGTCACCGTCTGGTATTTTGCAACATATATGTCACATGCACGGCATTGCCGGCAACGGCGAACAGGATTGTAACTTGTGCTTTTTTAAGGTCTTACAACTTAATGGCGCACTGGTACGCTGGTTGCACTGTATCGTTTAACCGGCAGACATTGTGGCTGCCTGGAACGGGCGATCCGCATGTTTGGCGAGAGGCCGCCGCAGCGGCAGAAAAGAGGAAATCGTTGTGGAGAACAGTATGTGTGAAAAAATGACCAAGATAATCGATGTGTTTGGGTCAAACGTTTTCAGCGACGCAGTTATGCGCGAACGTCTGCCCCGGAACACTTACCGGTCGTTCAACCGAGTCTTGGAGGGTGCTGAGGACCTGACACCGGCGGTGGCGGATGTTATGGCCAATGCGATGAAGGACTGGGCGATAGAGAAAGGTGCAACCCATTTCTGTCATTGGTTCCAGCCGATGACCGGGCTGACGGCCGAGAAGCATGATTCGTTTATCTCGCCCACGCCTCAGGGTCGCACGCTGATGGAGTTCAGCGGCAAGGAACTCATACAAGGCGAGCCGGACGCTTCATCGTTCCCATCGGGCGGTCTGCGCGTAACCTTTGAGGCTCGCGGCTACACGGCCTGGGACTGCACCTCGCCGGTGTTCATAAAGGAAGACGGCACCAATATCACTCTGTATATACCAAGTGCGTTTTGCTCTTACACAGGAGAGGCACTGGACAAGAAGACACCTATGCTTCGGTCCATGGACGCGCTGAGCCGGCAGGCGGTTCGGGTTCTCAATGCCCTTGGCAACGGTTCGGTGAAGCGTGTGATGGGGACCTTGGGTCCGGAGCAGGAGTACTTCCTAATCGATCGCAAGTTCTATGAGAAACGCCTGGATCTTGCATTAACAGGCCGGACCCTTTTCGGGGCGCCGTCGCCCCGCGGTCAGGAGATGGACGATCACTATTTCGGTGCGCTTCACGAGCGGATTGCCTCTTATATGCATGAAGTCAACCAGGAATTGTGGAAGTTGGGCGTAACGGCCAAAACGCAGCATAACGAAGTATCGCCTGCGCAGTACGAGCTGGCTCCGGTTTTCGGAACGGTCAACGTAGCCACTGATCACAATCAGTTGACGATGGAGACCCTTCGCAAAGTGGCCACACGTCATGGCTTTTTTTGCCTTCTTCACGAAAAGCCTTTTGCGGGCGTCAATGGATCGGGCAAGCACAACAACTGGAGCCTTGTAACCGACACAGGAGCCAATCTTCTGGACCCAGGCAGCACGCCTCATGAAAACATGGTGTTTCTTGTTTTCCTGTGTGCAGTAGTACGAGCCGTGGATCGGTATGCGAACCTGTTAAGGGCCAGCGTGGCAACGGCAGGCAATGAGCACCGTTTAGGAGCCAATGAAGCGCCGCCGGCGATCGTTTCGATCTTTCTTGGGGATCAACTGACAGACATTTTCGAGCAACTGGCAGCAGGCGGGGCCAAGTCGTCAAGACAGGGCGGCCAACTTCGTTTGGGCATATCCACGCTGCCGCCGCTGCCCAAAGACTGCACAGATCGTAACCGAACGAGCCCGTTTGCGTTTACCGGCAACAAGTTCGAGTTTCGCATGGTCGGGTCGACTCAATCGACGTCCGGTCCAACGTTCGTATTGAACACAATAGTCGCCGAGTCTCTTAGTGAGATTGCCGACGAGCTTGAGAAGAGCGAAGACGTTAAGAAGTCGGCACAGAGTATTCTAAAGAAGATCGCAACCGACCACAAGCGTATTGTCTTCAACGGCGACAACTATTGCGAGGATTGGGTGGCTGAGGCAGCACGGCGCGGACTTCCGAACATGGTTTCTTCGGTCGAGGCCCTGTCGACGATCATGGATGAGGAAAACGTGAAGCTGTTTTCGAAGCACGAGGTATTGAGCAAAACAGAGCTTCAGGCAAGAACTGATATTCTGGTTGAGTCTTATGCCCGTACCATAAATATCGAAGCCAAGACCATGCTCAACATGGCCAAGCGCCAGATCCTTCCGGCTGCAGCTCGTTACAGCGAACATCTGGCGGGTGCGGCGGCGGCGGTCAGTTCGGCAGGGGCAGGGGCTGAGGTTCACCATCGTATGCTCACGACCTTGTGCAGCCTCATGGCACAGCTCTACGCAGCGATAGAACTTCTCGAGGAAGCAGTCAACAACGCGGCAGGTATTCCGGATCACATCAAGCAGGCGGAGGCTTTTCGCGACATTGTGGTACCAGCGATGCAACAGGTGCGGCAGGCGGCCGACGGGCTGGAGTCGATTGTGGACGCAGAGTTCTGGCCTCTTCCCACGTATGCTGAAATGTTATTCCTGAAATAGTATTACTTTTAAATCTGGTTAGGTAGGCGCGGCAAAAGCGCGGCGGTCAGTCGGCCGCGCTTTTTTCTGCGCGTATGTCGCAATAGAACTGATCCGGATTCTGCCCGATAATGGGCAGGTGAAACGGTCAAAGAGGCGAAACCGGGTTTTCGTTTGACAAGGATATACAGTTTTTATATTTTAGCGGGCTAATCGCAGGCCGGCATTTCAATCGCAGGTGTAAATGGCTTTGACTCCCAAAAAACAAGGACTCTATGACCCGCAGTACGAACACGACGCTTGTGGGATAGGCGCAGTGGTTAATATTTCGGGCAAGAGTGATCATCAGATCATTGAATATGGCAAGCAGATTCTGTTGAATCTGCGACACCGGGGCGCAGCCGGGGCCGACGAGGTTACCGGCGACGGGGCGGGCATCCTGTGCCGAATTCCGCACGAGTTCTTTCTGGGCGAATGCAAGAAGACGAAGATCGCTATAGGTTCACCCGGGACCTATGGGGTGGGGATGGTGTTTGGGCCCCGAGAGGCGGCGCTGCGACAGCAATGCGATATGATTCTCGCCGACTCGATTTTGCATTATGGCCTGGATGTGATTGGCTGGCGCAATGTTCCTTCCGAGAATGATTGTCTTGGCAAGATTGCCTTGAGCGCAGAGCCTTCGATCAAGCAGGTGTTTGTGGACGGGCGTGGATTGGGCGAAGAGGATATCGAGCGGCGGCTGTTTCTTGCCCGCAAGCGGGCCGAGAAGAGGGTATCGCGTGAATTAGGGGAGACCGCCGAGGATTTCTACGTGAGCTCGCTTAGCTGCCGGACCATCTGCTATAAGGGAATGTTCATGGCATGGCAGTTGTTCGCCTACTATCCCGATCTGGCGGATGAGCGGTTTGCCAGTTCCCTTGCGATCGTTCATCAGCGGTACAGTACGAACACGTTCGCCAACTGGCGGCTGGCTCAGCCATTTCGGGCGATCGCGCATAACGGTGAGATCAACACACTCAGCGGCAACCGCAATAGTCTTCGCATCCGCGAGAAGAACATGGCGTCGGAGGTTTTCGGCGAGTCTATAGGCGATGTTATTCCCGTAATAGAACGAGGAGCAAGCGATTCGGCGAGTTTCGACAATTTTCTGGAACTCCTTGTCCGCAGCGGGCGGAGCATGCCTCATGCGATGATGATGATGATTCCGGAGGCGTTCGGCGCCAAGTATCACATCAGCACGGACAAGCGTGCTTTTTACGAATACCATGCAGCGCTGATGGAACCGTGGGACGGGCCGGCGGCAATGGTGTTTACGGACGGACGGCTGATAGGAGGGACGCTGGACCGCAACGGATTGCGTCCGTGCCGGTATCTTGTGACCAATGACGGGCTTGCGGTAATGGCAAGCGAGGCGGGTGTCATAGAGTTTGCTCCGGAGCGCGTCTGGATCAAGGGTCGGCTGCGTCCCGGCCGGATGTTTCTTGTTGATACGCGCGAGGGTCGGATCGTTACCGACAACGAAATCAAGAGCAAGATCGCGCGTCAAAGACCATACCGTCGGTGGCTCGATGAGAACCGGATCGAACTGCGCGGCCTGTTCGATTCGCCGCAGTCAGTGGAGCCGGATTCTGAAACCATAGCGCTTCGTCAGAGGATGTTCGGCTTCACTCGCGAGGAACTTCGTGTGATCCTGACGCCGATGGCTGTCAATGCACAGGAGCCCGTCGGGAGCATGGGGACCGATACGCCGTTGGCGGTGCTGTCGGATCGGCCTCGCATGCTGTATGATTATTTTAAACAGTTGTTCGCACAGGTGACCAACCCGCCGATAGACCCGCTGCGCGAGGGGCTGGTTATGAGCCTGATGATGTTCACCGGAAGGAAGCGCAATATACTGACTGAGACGCCGGAACATTGCCGCCAGTTAAAGCTGCCGCACCCCATTCTCACCAATGAAGACGTCGAACGGCTGCGCACGGTGAAACGGCCGGACTTCCGCGTTGCGACTATACCGGCTGTATTCGACGCCTGCGCGGACGGAGCGGAAAGCCTGGAGCAGGCAGTTGAGCAGTTGGTGGATGACGCCGAGGCGGCGATTCGAGACGGGGCTTCGCTGATAATTATCAGCGACCGGGCGGCATGCCAGAACAAAGCAGCTATACCGGCTCTGCTGGCAACCTCGGCTTTGCATCACGGGCTTCTTGATAGAGGCTTGCGCTCGGCCGCGGGTCTGATTATCGAAAGCGGCGAGCCGCGCGAGGTTATGCACTTCTGTTTGCTGAGCGGCTTCGGTGCAAACGGCATCAATCCGTACCTTGCATTCGAGTCTCTGGAGGAAATGCACAGTAAGGGTGATCTGCCGGAAGTGGCGGATGCAACCCGTCTAACGGACAATTACATCGCGGCTATCAAGAAGGGCATGCTCAAGACTATGAGCAAGATGGGCATATCGACGCTGCGGAGCTATCAGGGTGCGCAATTATTCGAGGCCATCGGTCTTGGCAGCGGTCTTGTGGACAAGTACTTCACCGGGGCGGTTTCACGCGTGGGCGGCATCGGCCTGGCGGAACTTGCGAATGAGACGCTTCGGCGACACCGGGCGGCATTCTCTCCGCGGTCGGCGGGATCGCTGGACGTTGATTTCGGCGGCGAGTACAGCTACCGCACGGACGGCGAGATGCACCTGTGGAATCCGACTACGGTGTCGCTCCTGCAGCATGCAGTGATTGCCAATGACGCTGCGACGTATGCGAGATATGCACAGGCGGTGAACGATCAGTCTCGGCAGATGTGCACTCTCAGAGGATTATTCGAGTTCTTGCCGGGCGAGCCTGTGCCCATCGAAGAGGTTGTGCCCGCCGAGGAGATTGTCAAGCGGTTCTGCACTGGTGCGATGAGCCACGGCTCGATCAGCGCCGAGGCCCACGAGTGCATGGCGATTGCGATGAACCGTCTCGGCGGGATGAGCAACACCGGCGAAGGCGGCGAAGATCCGGCGCGGTACACACCGGAGGTCAACGGAGATTCGAAGAACTGCGCGATCAAGCAAATCGCCAGCGCGCGCTTCGGGGTTACGATAAACTATCTTGCGCATGCCCGCGAGATTCAGATCAAGATGGCGCAAGGCGCCAAGCCCGGCGAGGGCGGTCAGTTGCCCGGCCACAAGGTCACCGAAGAGATTGCTCGACTGCGGTACAGCACGCCGGGCGTAACGCTGATATCGCCTCCGCCGCACCATGATATTTACTCGATCGAGGATCTTGCGCAGTTGATTTACGATCTGAAGTGCAGCAATCCCGGCGTCAAGGTTTCGGTAAAGCTGGTGGCGGAGGTGGGCGTCGGGACAATTGCGGCCGGTGTCGCCAAAGGCAACGCCGATGAGGTGCTCATAAGCGGTCATGACGGCGGCACGGGGGCAAGTCCGCTAAGCTCAATCAAGCATACTGGATGCCCGTGGGAACTGGGCCTTGCGGAGGCGCAGCAGGTGCTGGTGATGAACGGGCTGCGGGACAGGATTCGGGTGCAGGCCGACGGGCAGATGAAGACGGGCCGCGATGTAGTAGTGGCGGCGTTGTTAGGGGCTGAGCAGTTCGGCTTCGGGACCGCAGCACTGGTTACGATGGGCTGTACGCTGCTTCGAAAATGCCACGAGGGAGCGTGCATATACGGGATTGCAACCCAGGATCCCAAGCTGCGGGCAAGGTTCGCGGGCAGACCGGAATACATCGAGCGATTCATGTTTTTCGTCGCGGAAGAGGTACGACGGATCATGGCGGACCTGGGTTTCCGCACTTTCGAAGAGATGATAGGACAGCGGGGGTGTCTTCAGGCACGGCAAGCGATCGAACATTACAAGGCCCGCGGGTTGGACTTTAGTTTGATGCTGGCGCCCGTGGAGACTCCGGAGGGAGCTGGCATACGCCTGATCACCCAGCAGGCGAACAAGCTTGAGGATCACCTGGACTGGCGGCTGCTGGAAGAGGCGAAGGCGGCTATAGAGACCAAGCAGAAGGTTTCAATAGAGACTTCTATCCGCAATACGCATCGCACGGTCGGGGCGATACTGAGCAACCGCATCGTGACAAAACACGGGCCGGCCGGCCTGCCGGACGGCACGATTGAGATCACGTGCCGAGGGTCGGCAGGCCAGAGCTTTGGGGCTTTCCTTGCACCGGGCGTAACGCTACGGCTGATCGGCGAGAGCAACGACTATCTGGGCAAGGGCCTTTCCGGCGGCCGGATCATAGTTGAAACTCCGGAGGAGGCGACCTTCGAACCGCACAAGAATATCATTGCAGGCAATACGCTTCTTTACGGTGCCACGAGCGGCGAGGTCTTCATCAACGGTATGGCAGGTGAGCGTTTTGCGGTTCGCAACAGCGGCGCGGTGGCCGTGGTCGAAGGCGTTGGCGATCATGGGTGCGAATACATGACCGGCGGCACAGTGGTCGTACTGGGTGAGACCGGCTGCAACTTTGCCGCTGGTATGAGCGGCGGCATCGCCTACGTGCTCGACGATATGCAACTGTTCGATACTCTCTGCAACCTTGATATGGTCGATCTCGAGAGCGTATGGCGCCGGGAAGACATCAGTGTCCTGCACGATCTGATAGCCCGGCACCACCGGCTGACGGGGAGTCGTCTTGCGGCGTCCATTCTGGGCTCATGGCAGAACGCCATTGGGCGATTTGTGAAGGTAACGCCGATCGATTATCGCAAAGCCCTGCTGAAGATGCAAGCTGACGAGCGGCGCGACACCGAGACGACACCGGCAACGGAGGAGGTTTTCTATGGGCAAGGTTAAAGGCTTTCTGGATCACGGGCGGCAGCCCGTCGGCCACCGGTCGGTTGGTGAACGCGTTGTAGATTTCGCCGAGATTGATATACCGCTGACGCCTGACGAGCTCGTGCGTCAGGCGGCGCGATGCATGGATTGCGGGATTCCGTTCTGCCATGGTTCGGGCTGTCCGCTGGAGAACCGCATACCCGAATTCAATGAAATGGTCTACCGCGGCCAATGGCGACAGGCATGCGAGAACCTGCATTCGACGAACAATTTTCCTGAGATCACCGGACGGGTATGTCCGGCGCCGTGCGAGACTGCGTGTACGCTGGGCGTTAATGACGAACCTGTTTTGATCAGGCACATAGAGTTTCAAATTGTCGAGCGGGGTTTTCAGGAGGGGTGGATACGGCCTTTCTACAACAAGCAGCGCACCGGCAAGCGGATCGCGGTCATCGGTTCGGGACCGGCGGGATTGTCGGCCGCTCAGCAGTTGGCTCGGGCGGGACACGACGTGGTCGTATTCGAGAAGGATGACCAGCCAGGCGGTCTGCTGCGGTACGGCATACCTGATTTTAAACTCGCAAAATGCGTGCTGGACCGGCGTCTGGAACAGCTAAAAGCTGAAGGGGTTGTGTTCCAGACGGGCGTCAGGGCGGGCGAGGATGTTTCCGCAAGGTATTTGCGCAAGCTTTTTGACGGCATTTGCCTGACCATCGGCGCCGGTCAGCCGCGAGACCTCAATATTGCCGGCAGAGGGTATGAGAATATCTACTTCGCCATGGATTTTCTGACACAGCAGAATCGCATTAATTCGGGGGAGCCAATCGATGCACCCAAAGTGATCACCGCAAGAGACCGGGTTGTTGTGGTTATCGGGGGCGGCGACACAGGCAGCGATTGTGTGGGGACGGCCCGTCGTCAGGGGGCCAAGGCGATTCACCAGTTGGAGATACTGCCAAAGCCGCCGGATGTGCGGCCTCCCGACACGCCCTGGCCCGAATGGCCGAGGATTATGCGTACCTCGACTTCGCACGAAGAGGGCTGTGATCGACGGTGGAGCGTAATGACACGGCAGTTCCTCGGGCATGAAACTCACGTCGCCGGCCTGACCTGTGTGGAAGTCGAATGGCTCAGACACAATAATGAATGGAAACTCAAGGAACTTGCAGGTACCGAGTTTGATCTCAGGGCCGATCTGGTTCTGCTGGCAATGGGGTTCCTGCACGTCGAGCACTGCCAGCTCATCAGCGATCTGGGCCTCAAGCTCGACGCCAAAGGCAACTTGGAAGTGAACAATTACCAGACGTCAGAGCCGGATGTTTTCGCCGCGGGCGACAGTGTCAACGGCGCGTCTCTGGTTGTTCGCGCCATAGCCGGCGGCCGCGGGGCCGCAGCGGCAATCGACAACTGGCTCAGGGGAAAGGATTGAGCAGAACATGCGAATCGCCATGGGTCAATTCAACGCCACGGTAGGCGATATCCAGGGCAACATCGCCGCGATGCGGAAGTTCGCGCATCGCGCAGTCGAAAGCAGATGCGATCTGATTGCATTTCCGGAGATGTGCGTATGCGGTTACCCGCCGGAGGACCTGCTGCTTAAGAAGCATTTTCTGGAGGCCAACCAGGCTGCGGTAGAACAACTGGCGGCAGAGTGCACCGATATAGTGATGGTCGCAGGGTTTGCACAGCCTGACGCGGGAGGCCCGTTCAACGCGCTCGCTGTCATGCGGAACGGCCGCATCGAAGGTTTCTATCGCAAGTGCTTTCTGCCCAACTATGCCGTATTCGACGAGAAGCGGTACTTCGAGGCCGGCAGTAATTCGCTGGTCATTGACGTTCGGGGTGTACGCATCGCGCTGACCATCTGCGAAGATATCTGGCGACTGGAAGCCTTGGCGAGCCTTCTGGACAACGGTACGCGCAAAGACCTGATCGTAAACATCTCGGCATCTCCGTTTCACCTGGGCAAGATTGGCAAGCGACAGGACATTCTCGGGCGCTGCGCGGTGAGATTCGGCTGTCCAGTCGGGTACTGCAATCTGGTAGGCGGCCAGGATGAACTGGTCTTTGATGGACGCAGCACGTTCGTAGATGCGGGGGGGCAGATTGTGGGGAGAGCCAAAGAATTCGAGGAAGACCTGCTGATAGCCGACGTGGAGCCGCAGCCGGAAGGCGCCGCGGCGATTAGATGTGCACCGCCGACCGAACCGGAGGGATCGTTAGCTCCTATTCACGAGGTCTACGCCGCGCTGGTGCTGGGGACACGGGACTACGTTCGCAAGAATGGCTTCAAGAAAGTCCTGATCGGGCTCAGCGGCGGCATTGATTCGTCCCTGACGGCGGCTATTGCCGTCGCGGCTTTGGGGGCTGAGAATGTCATAGGAGTAACCATGCCGTCACGATTCAACAGCGCCGAGACGCGCAGCGATGCCCGCAGGAGCGCAGAGAACCTGGGTATTTCGTTTCACACCGTGCCCATCGAGGATGCGCTGAGCGCCTTCGACCGAACGCTGAGTCATTTCGAGAGCTGGAATAATCATGGCACCGCCTACGAAAACCTGCAAGCCCGGATACGAGGCACCATCCTGATGTCGCTGTCGAACCAGTTGTCTTATCTTGTGCTGACGACCGGCAATAAGAGCGAGACGGCCGTCGGCTATTCTACGCTCTACGGGGACACGGCAGGCGGATTCGCCGTGATCAAGGACGTGCCCAAAACCATGGTCTACGAGCTATCGACTTATATGAATAAGAAGGCCGGTCGAGAGCTCATTCCGGAGAGCGTGATCCGGCGGGCGCCCAGCGCGGAACTTCGTGCCGATCAATTGGACAGCGACTCGCTGCCGGAATACGATCTGCTGGACAGGATTTTGAAAGGCTACATTGAGGAAGATCGATCCGCCGCTGAGTTGATCGCGGACGGCCTGGACGTCGAAACGGTCAGGCGCGTCATCCGGCTGGTGGATCTTAATGAATACAAAAGGCGTCAGTCGCCGCCGGGCGTACGGATTACGCCCAAGGCTTTCGGCAAGGACCGGCGCATGCCTATTACCAATCACTACCGGTCGTAATGACGCACATGACGGCCGCTTGCAGCCAGGGATATCAATGCCTAAAAGGACGGACATCAAGAAGATTCTCATTATCGGCTCCGGACCGATTGTGATCGGACAGGCGTGCGAGTTCGACTACTCGGGCGCTCAGGCCTGCAAAGTGCTGCGGCAGGAAGGTTTTGAGGTCGTGCTGGTCAACAGCAATCCGGCGACGATTATGACCGACCCGGAGCTGGCGGATCGCACATATATCGAGCCGGTAACGCCCGAGATTGTCGCGGAGATTATCCGGGCGGAGCGACCCGACAGCCTGCTGCCCACGCTCGGGGGTCAAACAGGGCTCAATACGGCAGTGGCTCTTGCCAAGAGCGGCGTGCTCGAAGAATGCGGGGTCAGGATGCTGGGCGCCGATCTGGAATCCATCCGCCGAGCCGAAGAGAGGGATCGTTTCAAGCAGATTATTCAGGACATAGGGCTTGAGGTACCCCGCAGCGGTTATGCGCACTCCTGGGAAGAGGCGCAGGAAATAATCGGTTTCACAGGTTTTCCCGCTATTATTCGTCCGTCGTACACTCTGGGTGGGATGGGCGGCAACGTGGCGTATAACACGGAAGAATACAAGCAGTACATCGAATGGGGTCTGAGCCTCAGCCCTGTCAGCCAGGTGCTCGTTGAAGAGTCTGTGGTCGGTTGGAAGGAATACGAACTTGAAGTCATGCGCGACCGCAAAGACAACGTCGTCATAGTCTGCTCAATCGAGAACCTCGACCCTATGGGCATTCATACCGGCGACAGCATCACCGTGGCGCCGGCGCAGACACTTACAGATAAGGAATACCAGGCGATGCGCGACGCGTCTCTCAAGATTATCCGCGCAATCGGCGTCGAAACGGGCGGTTCAAACATCCAGTTCGCGGTCAATCCGGCAAACGGCAGACTCTATGTTATCGAAATGAATCCTCGGGTCAGCCGCAGTTCCGCGCTTGCCAGCAAGGCCACGGGCTTTCCCATCGCCAAGATCGCCTCGCTTCTGGCGGTCGGCTACACTCTTGATGAAATCCCCAACGACATCACCAAGAAGACGCCAGCATGTTTTGAACCGACAATCGATTACGTTGTCACCAAGTGGCCGCGCTTCACCTTCGAGAAGTTTCCCGGTACAAATCCTGTATTAACCGTTCAGATGAAGTCCGTGGGGGAGGCGATGGCCATCGGCCGCACATTCAAGGAATCCCTGCAGAAAGCGATTCGTTCGCTGGAGATCGACCGCTATTCATTGGGGCCCGGCTACGTTGATCCTTCGCTGAGCGATATGGCGATTCGAGACAAGCTGCGCACCAATTGCTGGGACAGGCTATGGTACGCCGCCGAGGCAATGCGGCGGCAGATATCCGTCCAGCAGGTGTTCGAATTGACCGGTATAGACCCCTGGTTCCTCACGAATATCCGTGATATCGTTGCAACCGAGATGCAGATTCGGGCCTTCAAAGGACGTGGGCTGGACACGGCTCTGCTGCGACAGGCGAAAGAGCACGGCTTCAGCGATCGCACTCTTGCAGAACTGCTGGATACGGTCGAGCCGGCCATTCGCAAACAGCGCAGCCGCGCAGGTATACAAGCGGTATTCAAACGCGTCGACACCTGCGGCGCCGAATTCGAGGCGGGCACGCCCTACCTCTACTCGACTTATGAAGATGAGTGCGAGTCAGAGCCGACGAAGCTGCGCAAGGTGGTTATACTGGGCGGCGGTCCGAACCGGATCGGTCAAGGCATCGAGTTCGACTATTGCTGCGTGCACGCGGCGTTTGCCCTTAAGGAAATGGGCATCGAGTCGATCATGGTCAACTGCAACCCCGAGACGGTCAGCACCGATTATGACACATCCGACCGCCTGTATTTTGAGCCGCTGACTTTCGAGGACGTCATGAACATTGTGGAGACCGAACGGCCCGACGGCTTGATTGTTCAATTCGGCGGCCAAACGCCCCTGAAGCTTGCAAACGCACTGCACCGTGCGGGCGTCAATATCATCGGGACCAGTCCGGACAGCATTGATCATGCCGAGGACCGCAGACGCTTTAGCGCTCTCGTAGACCGCCTCGGGCTGCGCCAGCCGTTCAGCGGCACCGCCATGACCTATGAGGAGACGCTGAAGATTGCCGAGCGGCTCGGCTATCCGCTGCTGATTCGGCCGTCATTTGTTCTTGGCGGGCGGGCCATGGAGATCGTCTATGACGAACCCTCGCTGAAGGCGTGCGTCGGCCGTGCTATCGCGGCATCCGGCGAACATCCGATTCTCGTTGACAAGTTTCTCGACGACGCGACTGAGTTGGACGTCGATGCAATCAGCGACGGCAGCACCGTCGTCATCGGAGGCGTCATGGAGCACATCGAAGAGGCTGGCGTGCACTCGGGAGACAGCGCCTGTTCGCTGCCGCCCATGTCGGTCAAATCGAGCGTGCTCGAAGAGATCGCCCGGCAGACGAAACTCCTTGCGATTGAGCTGAATGTTCGCGGCCTGATGAACGTTCAGTTCGCCGTCAAGGAGGATGAAATATACATCCTGGAGGTCAACCCTCGGGCGTCGCGCACCGTGCCGTTCGTCAGCAAGGCCATCGGCGTTCCGCTGGCCAAGCTGGCGGCCAAGGTTATGGCGGGCATGACCCTTGAGCAGTTGGGTTTCACCGAGGAGGTACACTGCATGCACTTCTGCGTCAAAGAGGCGGTGTTCCCCTTCCTGAAGTTCCCGGGAACGGATACGATTCTCGGCCCGGAAATGCTCTCTACGGGCGAGGTCATGGGTATCTCGGAAGACTTCGGCATGGCTTTTGCAAAGTCGCAGATAGCGGCAGGAAACACTTTGCCGACATCCGGCGCTGTCCTCATCAGCGTGCGTGACCAGGACAAGGCCCGTGGGGTTCAGGTAGGCCGCAGGCTGCATGAGCTGGGCTTTCGCATTCTGGCCACAAAAGGCACAGGCGCCGAGTTTATCAAGAATGGTGTACCCGTCGAGTTTGCCCTGAAGGTCTCGGAAGGTCGGCCAAGTATTGTAGACGCAATTATCAACCGTGAAATCGACCTCATCATAAACACGACGGTCGGCAAGCAGGCTATCGCCGATTCGTTCCTGATCCGCAGGACTGCACTGGATAAACAGGTGCCCTACGCGACGACTATTCGCGGCGGACAGGCGATTGTCAAAGCCATTGAGGCACTGCGGCAGCGACGTCCGGGCGTCAAACCGATTCAGGCGTACTTTGAATAGAAAGGCACCAGTGGGCACAGAGGCAATACTCCTGCTTGAAGACGGAACGATCTTTGAAGGCCGCTCTTTCGGCGCGCAGGGTTTCCGTTGCGGGGAAGTGGTCTTCAATACTTCCATGACGGGCTACCAGGAAATCCTCACGGATCCGTCCTATTACGAACAGATCGTCACGATGACATACCCGCTCATAGGCAACTACGGCGCCAACGCAGCCGATGTCGAATCCCGCAAACCCTTTGTCAGCGGCTTCATTGTCAGAGAGAACTGCGCCTGGCCGAGCAACTGGCGAAGCGACCGCACATTGTCTGCGTACCTCCGCGTCAATGGTGTCGTCGGCATTGAAGGTATCGACACTCGCCGGCTCGTTCGTCATATCAGGACTCGCGGCGCCATGCGCGGCATATTGTCCTCAACCGAACAGAGTATCGATGTGCTGAAGAGACATCTTGACGCTTATCCCGGGCTTGTGGGGCGCGACATCGCAGGCGACGTCAGTGTCGACCTCCCCTACACTTGGGACAAACCCGTTTTCGATGTCCTTACCGGGCGACCGCGGACCGCCGAGGGGGCTTATCGGGTTATAGCACTCGATTTCGGAATCAAGCAGAATATTCTTCGCCAACTCGTGTCCCACGGCTGCCTGGTGAAGGTGGTCCCCGCCCAAACGTCCGCCAAGGAGATATTGGCCGAGGGGCCGGACGGCGTCTTCCTGAGCAACGGACCCGGCGATCCGGCTCCAGTCGATTATGCCATCAGAACTGTGCGCGATCTATTGGGCCAGGTGCCGATCTTCGGGATATGTCTGGGACATCAGATCCTCGCTTTGGCGCTCGGCGGCAGGACATGGAAACTCAAGTTCGGTCATCGTGGGGCAAATCACCCGGTGAAGAACCTGGACACCGGCGCGATAGAAATCACAAGCCAGAATCACGGTTTCTGCGTGGATCTCGATTCGCTGAAGGACAAAGATGTTCGAGTAACCCATATGAATCTTAACGATCAGACGCTGGAAGGCTTTGGCAGCGACACCCTTGAAGCATTCTCGGTGCAGTATCATCCGGAGGCGTCGCCGGGCCCCCACGATTCGCAGTATCTGTTCGATGAGTTCATCAGCCTGATGAACAAACGTCGCCAGAGGACCGTTTCTTAGCGCTCGACGAGAAATGGTCCCACCGAGTAAGATACGGGCGCCAAATATTCAACTTTCAGAACTCCCCTTGCCGATATACCGTATGAAAAGTTGGATATGAGCGGCTCTGGAAACTAACCATTACGGTTAAGTTAGCCTCAAACGACGGGCCCTCTTACCGTGGGATTACAAACAAGGCCGAGCGTAATCAAGAGGCACCGCGTGGAAGGCTAAGGGCAAAAAACGGAAAGAGCCGCATGAGCGAAAGGGAGAGTCCTGAGAAGGGCTCTCCCGTTCTTGTTTTTAGGGCACACCATTGCATCCGATAAAAATGCACAAAAGCGGACTGGCGAAAGCGAAACTGTCTCTTCTACTCGTGATCGGGGTACCGGCGGCATTGGCCGGGGCCTGGGGATGGCAGCGCCTTTACAGCCGTGTGACTATTTTCGACCTTCTCTCAGAGAACAAACAACTCAAGACGGCGCTGACAAACCTGCAGACAGAGACACGCATCGGGTACGCCAAAGTAATCAGCCAGACCAGCCGCGACGGCAAGATGTGGACTAAACTCCGTTTCGTCGAGACCGACATTGATGACCCGCTCAAGCGCGTGCTCGAAAAGGAGTATGAAATCGAAGGCGACATCGTTCACTTTGACGCCCTGATCGTGCGATTCGGCGACGAGGTGGTCATGGACGGGCGCGAGAGGGCAATGTACCTTTGGCGAAGAGTATACGGAGAAGCCATGTCACCGAAGGATGGCTTTCCAATCGAGGAGCCGGGCGTGGAGCCGGCACGCTATGAAGCAATAGGCCGGAAGTTGTCGCTGAAGGACAAGCAGCTTTTCTGGCAAGAAATCTGGGAACTGGCCAACGACCCCGCAAGACTGCAAAAGGTCTCCGTACG
>JAWLHD010000001.1:0-24896 GCA_041690555.1 Anaerohalosphaeraceae bacterium | reverse complement strand
AATCCACGGAAGCGTCATCTACGAGCAACTGCGTCCGGGCCTCATTTATATCTTCAAAATTGATAACAAGGGCAATTTGTACCCCGAAGTTATCCCCGATCTGTGAGCCTTCAGGCTGTTTTTTGGGCCAAAATGCGGCAAAAAGCGAACTCACGCGCGCGTAAAAGGCTATTTAAGGGTAAGCGCGGTTGTGCCGAATGGCGGGACTGTAAGAGTTGACGGGCTTCTAAAAAAGTGTATAATGGAAGTATAGTGATTCCCTGAATCATTTATGGAGGGAACAAAATGAGAAATCTTTCTCTCGCCCTGTTAGCGGCAGTCCTGTGGGGGATACCGGGGGCCAAGGCATCGGATGTAGTCGACACGTACCCTGAAACGGTAGCTGTTTTGCAGCTCCTGCACGGAGATGAAGTCTCAGCGGCACACACGTACCGCGCTTACGCCCGGCAGGCACGTCAGGAAAAGCACCAGAACATCGAATCGTTTTTCGCTGCACTGGCATGGTCGGCAACAACCCGAGCAGCCAAGACAGCAGCATTGCTTGAACGTATGGAGGCAATTGTTATAGAGCCGCCCGCTCCGAACATAACCGTCTCCACCACCAGATTGAATCTCAGGTTCATGGCGAACGTGGAAGCACCGAGGATGGAGAAGCGTTATCCTTTGTTGATAGAGCGGATCAAGCGCGAAGGGCACGCTGTCGCCATTCAGACGGTTACACACGCGTGGAAGGTTGATGCGGGCCAGCGCAAACTTGGCAAGAGCGTTCTATCGAGCATGGAGGCTTTTCTGGGGATCGGCGCGCGCATACCCAGCGAGTTCCATGTTTGCCAGAATTGCGGATCGGTGGATGCGGGGGTGCCCGAACTGACCTGTCCCGTCTGCGGCGGGCCTATCAGCGATTACAAACAGGCACACGCCAACTGGCGGTTCTATCGCGCAATCGACAACAACCCCCTTCTCAACGATGAAGAGAAGGCGTTTGCAAGACGCGTGTACGATCATATCTACGCCAGCTCAGATCCGACCGAGCATGTTACCGTCCCTTCAAATGCGTTGTACAGCGACGTATATCGCAAATGGGGACTCGGACCAGGCAGAGACTTCTGTCTGGAAGAAAAGATTTATATTGCCGGACTGGAAGAGATGGCAAATATCTGGGAGACTTACCAGGCAATCGACACGAATAATTTCGACGAAGCCGATAGAGTCTTTTTACAGGAAATGCACGAAAGATATGGGAAGGGACGGATCAACCTTCGCAGGGAGTTCGCCCGCGAGAGGGGCAAAACCTCATCCGAAGCCGAGAGCGTGCTTGAAACGGTGGAAATCGTTACGGGCAATACAGAGCTTTCCGACCGTGACCTCATTTTTTTCCGTGAACTGATCTCAAAGAGCCAGCTTGCGGGATAGCCTGCCAGTCTCTTTACGCCCGCGCACAAGCCGAGCTTCATGCGGCAGAAATCCGGCTTGCCTGTCAGAGCCATACATAGTATGATTAGGGTAATCAGAAATGTAGGAGGTTCTGTCATGAAATCGGATTGCACACGCCGCAAGTTTCTCAAGAACACCTCTGTAACCGTTTTCTCCGGTACCGTTGCGGGCTTCGGTACACGTCTGTTCGCCGGAAACATCTCGGCAAATGCTGCCAGGCCTGCGATTCTCGGAGGAACACCGGTGCGAAGCGAGCCATTTGCGACCACCTGGCCGATCTTCGATGAACGCGAGGTTGACGCGCTCGTCGGAGCCCTGAAGAGTCGGAACTGGTGCTGCCTCAGGGGACGGCTGGTTTACGATTTTGAGAAGACCTTTGCCGAAGCGATGGGCGCCAGGCAATGCGTACTGTCCAACGGCGGCACAACAGCCTTGCGGGCTTCGCTTCAGTGCCTTGGCATCGGCGCAGGCGATGAAGTGATAACGACGCCGCACACATTCATCGCCACAATCAACGAGATATGCAACAGCGGCGCACTGCCCGTGTTTGTGGACGTGGATCCGCACACGGGCTCGATCGACGCCGAACTCATCGAAGGCGCCATCACAGAGCACACGCGGGCCATTCTGCCGGTTCACCTGTCGGGCTTCCCGGCGGACATAGAACGCATAATGGCGGTAGCAAATAAGCATGGCATACCGGTTGTGGAAGACGCATGCCAGTCCGTGTTTGCGGAGGTGAACGGCCGCAAAGTCGGCACTTTCGGAGCAACAGGATGCGTGAGCTTCCAGGAATGGAAGTCGCTGGTATGTGGCGAAGGCGGCTGTATTCTCGGCAGTGACGAGGAACTTATGCGAAGGTGCGCCGCATATGTCAACAACGGACGCGATCCCGTCCGCAAGATCGGCGGCTATCCCTTCCCCGGCTCCAACCACCGCATGACCGAATTTCAGGCGGCGATTCTTACCGAACAGTTCCGACGATTCAAAGGCCACGACGCAGTTCGTCAGGCTAACGGCCGGTACGTTGAAGAGTCCCTTGCGAGCATACCGGGCCTCTCGAAACGAAAACGCTACGCCCAGAAGACGCGTATAACCTATGTAACGTTCGAACTCGATTATGACCGCAGCCGGTTCGCGGACGTCCCGGCGGCGACTTTCTCTCGTGCCCTGCGTGCAGAGGGCATTCCCGTTTCCGGTGGTCCAAGGAGGTATGGACGCGGCTGCCATAAGGAAGGTATGCTCCAGGAGCATCTCAATAGTCGCGGCTTTGAAAAAGCCTTTTCAGCAGCAAGGCTCAAACAGTATCGTGAATCACTGCGGCTGCCCGTTATGGACGGATTGACGGGCACTCCCGGCGAAATGCTCTCGATGGACAGCAAAATCGCATTTCTCGGTACCCGGAGCGAAATGGATCAGATCGTCGAGGCCTTCCAAAAAGTCGCAGGCAACTGCGATAAGCTTAAGATGCTCTAACGGTCGGCATCGCCGCCGGCGGAAGTCGTTGTCCGCGGCGTGCTTACATCGGCAAGTGCCGCAAGCAGCGCACCGCCATCCTCCATGAGCGGACGCAGCCGTTTCTGTTCGAAGCAGTCGAACGTCCACATCAAGAAACCCGTCATGCCTCTTTCCAAAGCAATATCGCGCGCGCGAAGAATATTCCGTGCAGCCTCTTCGGCGGTCGGTTCAACCGACCGAAAAGAGCCGAACTCGCCCATTATCACAGGTGTGTTCGCCGCGATTCGATTCATCGCCTCTGAATCCAGAAGTATGGATTGCATGTCGCGTTCGAAGGCCTCGTCCACCGTCTCGTCTCTGCGCGTATGATAGAAGTGCACATCGAGAAAATCGAGCCCGCCGCCTGCAAGCACCGGCGCCGTTGGAGGGTATCGCCGGTCGCCAGACGACTTTGGATAAACACCCTTATGACTATGGGGCGATTTACCCACGGCGCGAAGCGTAAATATCCCCTCCGTCACGAGCAGTTCGGCATCAATCTGCTTGATCGCCTGGACAAGCATCCGATGATAATGATTAATCCCGTTGTCCATAAGCTGCTGCCGCTGATCCATGTTTCCCATGTCATACATACAGCCGTCGGCAGACTGAAGAGTTCCCTGCAAAACTGTGAAGGGCCATGCATCGCCATTGAGACTCAGCTCGTTCTGAAGCTGAACCCCCAGCAGCACTTTGAGCAATTCGGCATCACGTCTTTTAATGAAATCAAGAAAGGCCGCCACATACTCCTTCTTGACCTTGATCCCAGCCTCAGTCAGGTAAATCGCGTTACTGCCCTGCGGAAGGCCTTCGAGTTTCTTGCGCCAGTACCGGCTGCGCGGCAATTCGCCGTCGCCGAACGTCGGCAGAACATATATCCCATACCTTCGCGCACGCTGCAGGAAGTCCATCACATTGTCCATGTACGGCTCGTACAGACCCACTGTAGTCTCGTACTCTCCGGCAATGCCGGGGTTTGCCGCGCTGCGCCCAATTATAAACACCCGGACACAGTTGTACCCATGGCGCTTAAGTGTCCGCATAATCGTCTCGGTATCCAGAGGGTCGTAATGCGCTGCAGTGGTGCGCGTCGCCGCTTCAAAGGTTGCGTGGTCACCGTGTCGCAGTCTGATGTAGTTGACACCCTTCAGCAGTACCGGCCTGCCAGTCTGCGCCTCCACAAAGCGCGCGGCACCACCCTGCTTGTTTACTGTGATCCGCTGCACCCCCGGCGACAGCAGGTGTGTCCACGTATCCTCGAGCAGCACCTTATGCGGAGCGCCGCGCAGGCCGGACCGCATGAAGGGGACAACGAAAAAGCACTTCTGCTCCATTGACGGGCTGAGCACGAATCGGTCCCCTGGATAGTCGACTCGCCCTATCAACTCTCCATGCTGGTCCTCGATGAGCACGGCCAGAGGCGGCTCGGCACCTTCGTTATACCGCCAGTGGACCAGCCTTTGTACGCCAGATTGGAAGAAATCGACAAGATAAACGGGCTCGCCGCCGATCTGATCCGCTACCGCGTAGGCGTTAGCCGTTACGAACAACACTAAACCGAGCACTGTCATACAGGTTCTCAATACAGACTCATACAGCCGCGGCAAGCTCTGCCTGCATCTCCAATTATACGTCCTCAGTCGCCAATATGCAATTGTGCGGTTGACCGGTCTTGTGGTCCTGGAAAAATCTGCGTACACAAAAAAAACTTTGGAATTATTTGAAACGCACGATATCGTATGGTGTTCAACCAATGATGAGGGCGGGCTCTGGGGCACGCCCTAATGCTCCGATGGGGAGTTTGACATACAGGGCGGACCAATCGACTGACGGCAACTTATGGACTGAAGTTATACAGATAATGTTCGGATGAAGCTTATGGAAGGTCAGACTGATTATCACAGCGGTCGGGCAACCGCAGACCGAAACGTCGATTCCGCGGGGTCGGATTTGGAAGGGTTTTCGGACATGTCGCCGAATGAACTGGACAGTTTCATGCAGAAGTTCGCTGAAATGAAGCAGTCCTATGACGCGCAGAACGCTGAGCTGACCCGCCTGCGAGCGGAGTTGCAGGCAGCGCGGAGTCGTATAGGAAAAACATCGGATTATCTGCCCGTGGCTTATCTGGCGCTTGACGCCGAGCATCATATCGTGGCGGCCAATCAGAAAGCCGCCCATCTCCTCGGTATCATGCCTGCAGCGCTTCGAGGCAGAGATTTGGCGGAATTCGTCAGCAGTTCTTCCAATGCAGAGTTTCATAAGCACTTGCGTGAGATCATGGAGCATCGCGGCGCCCGGGTCTGCCAACTCCACCTGGTGCGGTCCGACGGCACTCATTTCTACGCACAGATGAACAGCCGCCTGATTCCGCACAAGATTAGCAGAGGAGCTTGCATACGGACGGTACTGACTGATGTAACGGAGCACAGGCAGGCCGTAGAAGCCTTTGGCCGGCTTGCGGCGATAGTGGAATCGTCGGACGATGCGATTATTGGCAAAGACCTTGACAACCGCATCACAAGCTGGAACGCCGGCGCCCAGCGAATCTATGGATGGACGGCCGAGGAGGTTATCGGCAGTCCCATTAGCATCCTCCTGCCGCCCGAAAATGTCGACGGCGTGATAACCATACTTGAGGACCTCAAGCAAGGCCGCCAAATCGATCACCATGTTTCAGTCCATGTTGCCAGGGACGGGCGTCTCATAGATGTATCGCTGGCGATCTCGCCAATACGGGATGCTGACGGCAATATCAGGGGAGCTTCCACCATCGCCCGTGACATCACAGATCGCAGGAAAGCCGCTGAAGCTTTGCGGGCCAGCGAAACAAACCTGCGCACGATTCTTGACGCGTTTCCGGACGCAATTCTACAGGTGGACCGGGAGCTGAAAGTTCTCTGGGCCAATCGAATGGCCACCGATCTGGGTGCAAAGACCGCAGGAGACTGTTGCGATCTGTACGGCAGACCCTGTCAAGCAGACTGCTGCTGTGCGGCGCACAAGGCGATTGAAGAAGGCAAGACCGTTACTGCCACATTTTGCCTGCTCGGCGACGACGGGAAAGAAAAGTGTTGGGAAAACGTCGGCGTTCCCCTGCTGGATTCCGACGGGCAAATCAAAGGAGCTTTGCTGATCGCTCGAGACGTGACCCGGCGAACCCTTGCAGAACGAGCCATGCTCGAATATCAGGAGAAGCTGCGCAAGCAGGGATCAGAGCTTGTCTTGGCGGAAGAACGCCAAAGACGACGCATGGCCGTGGCGCTGCATGACAATATCATTCAAGACCTTGCAATATCAATGCTCAGGGTCGAAATACTCAAAGAGAAAGCCAACTCTCTGGATCGGCCGCTTCTGGAGGAATTCGCCCAGACGCTGACCAAGATAATAGATGAAACGCGGTCCATGACTTTCGACATCAGTTCGCCCACCTTGTACCGGCTCGGACTTGCTGCGGCCGTAGACGAACTGCTTGACGACTTCCTCCACTGCAAACACGGCATCCACTACGAGTTCCATGTCGATGAGGAGACAATGCCGCTGGATGAGGACGTCCGAGTGCTCATGTACCAGTCGGTCCGCGAACTGCTTGTTAATGTCGTCAAGCACTCCCAGGCTGACCAGGTCTGCGTGTGCATCGAACGGTGCGATCGCATGATGCAGTTGACGGTCAGTGATAACGGCAAAGGCTTTGATGTTGGCCGAACGGAGCCGGCAATGCACAGGCCAGGCGGATTCGGGCTGTTCAATATTCGTGAACGGCTGGACTATATAGGCGGACGAATGGAGGTGTATTCCGAAAAAGACCGGGGCAGCCGTTTTGTCCTGTACGCACCTTTGAAGAACTGACACGGGATTTGGAAGGAGAAGCTATGGCACTGAAGATTCTGCTTGTGGACGATCATGAAATCATGCGACAGGGTCTGTATCTGCTCCTGGAGAAACAGCCTGACCTTCAGGTAGTCGGTCAAGCCCATAACGGACACATGGCTGTCGAGCTTGCCCGTGAACACAAGCCCGATGTAATCGTCATGGACGTTAACATGCCCGGCCTGGACGGTGTCGATGCGACACGGCAGATAGTCAGCAGCGACGGTGCCGTCAGGATAGTTGCGCTTTCGATGCACTCCAAGAAAGGTTTTATCGTCGAAATGCTCAAAGCCGGCGCCAGCGGATACGTTCTGAAGGAAAGTGCATTCTCGGAATTGGTGGCGGCAATCAACACGGTCATGGGCGGCGAGGTGTACCTTTCCTCAAAGATTACGCGCATTGTCATAGACGACTACGTCCAGGAGCGTACCGCCTGCCAGCCGGCACCGCTGACGGACAGAGAGAATGAGGTTCTCAAGCTTATCGGGGACGGCAAAAGTTCCAAAGAGATCGCTCTGCACCTGGACCTCAGCGTTAAGACGGTCGACGCATGCCGGCGCCGCATCATGAATAAGCTGGACATCGAGAGCGTGGCTGATCTCGTCAAATACGCGATTCGCGAGGGTTTGACGTCTCTGGAGGCGTGATCGGATTCGTCCGACGCGTGCCCCGCGGGCTGCACAGGATGGCGGCATAGCAAAAGACCGTATGGAGCGTAGCAATATGCTACTGGCCTTTTTTTCACGATGACCCGATAATATAAGCGACGTTTCAACCGAAATGGGGGCTTGTCCTTGGGGGGACACGGAAATGGACTACACGCACAAGATCAGGATTTTAGTCGTTGACGATCACGAAATCATGCGAGACGGGCTTCGAGCACTGATTTATCGGCAGCCGTTTATGGAGGTCGTGGGCGAGGGTGCAAACGGCAAGGAGGCTCTGGAACTCACAGAAAGGCTCTCTCCGGATGTGATCTTGATGGATTATGCCATGCCGGAGATGGACGGCATCGAGGCATCCAGGGTCATACTGAGCCGTCAGCCGGGCGTCAAGATACTCATTGTGGCCGCCAGCATGTCTCGACATGCGATCGAAACTGCCGTCAGCAGCGGCGTCCATGGCCTGATGCTGAAAGACTCGACATTCGACGAGTTGACTACAGCAGTACGCGCAATCTATAACAATGAGACTTATTTCTGTTCTAAAATAATGAATGCTGTAGCCGGCACGTATGTCCACCGCATGTCGAATGATCCCATCGCCAACGGCTGGGCACTGAAGGAACGCGAAGAGGAAATACTGCGTCACCTGTCTAATGGCATGAGCTCAAAGCAGATCGCCCGGCAAATCAATATCAGTCCCAAGACTGTAGATGCCTGCCGTCGCCAGATTATGAACAAGCTGCACATCGACAACATAGCAGGACTGGTTAAGTTCGCAATCAGGGAAGGGCTTACGACGCTTTGATCAAGAACCGGCTGGTCCGCCAACCGCCGAGCAACCAGTCATTTGCAGCATCTTGCTCCCGCCAGCCAGTTCCCGGCAGCGGGATAGTCTTAATACCTACAACCGATGGGCGGCCGACTCGCCTAGGCGGCAAACGGCTAATAAACCACCCCTGAACAGAAGTCGATAAAGATGGCGGCTTTTGACGTACTTGGTCGGAATCTCAGACGCCCATTGCGGAACAGTTGTGAGTCTCACCGGGAGCGGGCGGGTAGCCAGTTAAGTGCCTATAGGGGGATCGCGGGCAATGAGCCATCACAAAATGCTTATCGTGGATGATGAGGCGGACGTTTTGGCGGCACTTGAGAAGCGGTTCACGCTCGAGGGCTATTGCGTCGCAACCGCCGGCTGTGCAAGCGATGCACTGATCGTCGCACGATCATTTGTGCCGAACATCATCCTTCTGGACGTATTGCTGCCCGGCATGGACGGCGGAGAAGTAGCTCGCAGACTACAGATGATTCCCGAAACAGCCGACGTTCCGGTGATCTTCATGACGGGCATGTTTCCGCGTTTCGATAATCGTCGGCCTTACCGCATAACTCCGGATCATATCCTCTTCCTCAAGCCAATCGACATGAACGAGTTGCAGGATGCCGTGGAGGGACTCGTTCCCAAGAGCGTATAAGAAGCGGCAAGGGGGCCAGCCACATGGAGAAAAGAACGATTCTGGTTGCGGATGACGAGCCCGACGTACTGAAGGTTCTGTCCCGCGGGCTTTCGGCACATGGTTACAACGTAATTACGGCCGACAACGGCAAAGACGCCCTGGCGGTAACCCGAGACAAACACCCGGACCTTATAATACTCGATATCTTGATGCCTGATATATCGGGCGGCTCCGTTGGCCTGACGCTTCAAGAGGATCCGCGAACCAGAGATATTCCTATTATCTTCTTGAGCTGCACCTTCGGCGACCGGGGCAAACACCAGGCGCGCCCGCTCTTTGCAGGTCACATCCGGCTGGCGAAACCCTACGACATGCAAGAATTGCTGGACGCCATTGCAGACCGCCTGGCCCATAAAATCTCACAGGAATGAGAGGACCCGTGGTGAACAGAAAACGCATTCTTATTGCTGAAGATAATCCGCAGGAGATAACCGAACTGAAAAACGCACTGGAGGCCGACGGCTTTGAAGTACTCACGGCAATGGACGGCAAAGAAGCAGTAAGAGTCGCAGCCGCCTTTCGGCCGGACCTGATCATACTCGACGTGTTCATGCCCCAAATGTCCGGCGGACTCGTGCGGTTGAGCCTTAAGGATGAAGAAGCCACGAGTGAAATACCGGTTATTTTCCTGAGCCACCTGTTTTCGGAGAAGGAAATCGCCGGACAGGACATCATGTTCGGGGACGAGTTGAGATTCGGCAAGCCATACGATCTGAAGAAAGTCGTGCAGGCGGTCGAGACGCTGGTTGGCGTCCCGGTGTAATCAATCCGCCGGAACAAACGTCAGCACCAACCTCTTAGTGTTCATCTCGGCGGAGGTAAGGCGGATGGACTTGTCGCCCTGGTAAACGGGAAATATCGGCAGAAATGGTTCATTTTGCAGCACTGCCCCCTCCAGGTCTTTGAGCCACTGTTTATTTTCTACCAGGGGCATCCATGCGGCAATGACCCGTCCTGCGACGTACCGCGCCAGCGGCGTAACGCCTACTGCGCCGGCTTTTACCTTGCGAACGTTCAGCGACAGCATACCTTGCTCGTCCAGGGTTGGGCAGGCGACCACCGTTACAACCACCGGAAACCCGGCATAATCCACTGTGGCCATCAGGTAAACAGTCTTTGGAACAAACACCACGGAGGGCGCTGAAACCGTCAACCCGTTCAGATAAACCGGCCAGGACCACCCAAGCGACCGTTCATCAACAATAATCTCATTGAGCTCATGCTGCAGGACGATAACTTCAAAAGGCTCATCAAGCTGTATATTGTTGTGAAAATTGGGGGCAAGATAGTGCGTCAAATACGGATTAACCTGCTCCCTGGCAACTGGAGCAAGGGGATGGTAATGCCGGGGTATCTGGGTGAACAGGTAGACTGTCAACACTGCGCCTGCCGCGAACACAATAATGCCAGTACAAAACACCCGCAGCAAAATGCGAGATCGTTTGCCGCTTCGCTTTTCATCTTTCATGCAACAATCCCTGATTTGTTACTTGCCCGCCGTGGCCGAGATGATTATAGTGTCTCGTTTCACCGATAGAAGCTTTTTCTTGAAGTCGAATGGATTACTGTACAGAGAAAGGATAACAAGGTGGCAAATCATTTTGGTGATCGTCTCTGCGAGGCGGTGCGAAGCAAGAACACGCCGCTGGTAGTCGGTCTGGATCCAGTATACAGCCGTCTGCCGGAGGCGATACGCAGCCATCGTGAGATGAACGACGAGTTCGATATCGGTTCGGCAGTGGACGCGATCTTTGATTTCTGCACGAAGACGCTGCGGATAGTCGGCCCCCTTGTACCTGCCGTCAAACTGAACATTGCATATTTCGAAAAGTATCTGTGGGAAGGCGTCGAAACGTTTTACTCTGTAATCTCCGAGGCCGATGAACTCGGTTTGGAGGTTATTGGCGACGTCAAGCGGGGAGATATCGGCCATACCGCCAAGGTCTACGCCGCCGCCCACCTGCAAAACCCTGAGTTTGCCGGCATGGAGGACATCATCACTCCCGACGCGGTCACTATCAACGGCTTCGCGGGATCCGAGGCGATTATTCCGTTTGCGGATACGGCAAACGAACAGGGCAAGGGTGTGTTTGTCTGGGTCCGAGCCAGCAATCCCACCGCCGCGGCAATACAAGAGTTTGCAGACGCCGAAGGCAAGAAGATGTATGAAAAACTCGCCGATATCGTCGGTGAAATCGCCGACCAGCCCAAGCGGATCGGCTCGCATGGGTACAGCAATGTGGGCATGGTCGTCGGCGGTACAACTGCCGAAGAAACCTCTCTGCTGCGGAAGCGATTCGAGAAAGTCTGGTTCCTTGTGCCTGGTTACGGTTCGCAGGGCGCCTCGGCCGTCGATTGTATGAGGTTCTGCAGAAGCGACGGCATGGGGGCACTGATTAATGCCTCGCGATCCATCATCTACGCCTATGAAAAGCCGCAGTATAAAGAGCAGTTTGGCGACAACTGGGAGAAATGCATCGAGCAAGCCGCTATCGATGCAAAGATAGAGTTGGCGCGGGCAAAATAGCGGTTCAGGCCGCCCCGGTTTTCGAAGCGTAGCGGAAAGTCACGGAACTATGGAAAAGGACTTCTTTCGCGGAAAGCGCGTGTTGATTATGGGCCTGGGGCGGTTCGGCGGTGGGCTGGATTCGGCGAGATTCGCCCATGCCGCTGGTGCGGAGGTCACGATAACCGACGCTGCTTGCGAAGATACACTTTCACCCATCCTGCAAGAGCTGTCGGATTTGGACAATATTACCTATCATCTGGGAGGACACAGGGCGGAGGATTTTTGTTCCTGCCATGCCGTGATCGTCAACCCGGCAGTTCCGCCCGAAAGCGAATTCCTTCATATAGCTCGACAGGCCGGCGTCCTGCTGACCTCGCAGATCGAGGTGTTCTTTCAGTTATGTCCCGCCAGAATTGTCGGCATCACCGGAGCAAACGGTAAGAGCACCACCACGGCATTGACGGCACATATTCTGCGGGCAGGTCGCCGTCAGGCGGGTTTCGAACGCATCTGGCTCAGTGGCAACATAGGCAACCGACCATTGCTTGCCGACCTCGACCACATCGGTCGGAATGACATCGTTGTGCTCGAATTGAGCAGTTTCCAGCTCGAGCAACTGGGGCGCATCCGCCGCGGGCCGGACATATCGGTAATAACAAATCTCACGCCGAATCACCTTGACCGACACGGCACATTTCAGGCCTACTGCGATGCCAAAGAGAACATTTTTTTACACCAGCGGCTGGACGCCGCGGCGCCGGTGGCCTCGATATTCAATGCCGAGGACCAGATCACCTCGGCGTGGTTCGTTCGCTATGCCGCCCAAATGGGAAGGATTTGCGTAAAGTTTCACCACCGCAACGTCCCGTCGGCAGTAGCTGCGAAATTCAAACTGCCCGGCAAGGCGAATCTGTCCAATCTTGCTGCGGCAATGACTGTAGCCCGTCAATGTGGAATCGATGATGCAACTGTTGAAGACTGTATCGGCAATTTCGAGGGGCTCGAACACCGCCTGGAGTTCGTTGCCCGGGTCGGAGATGTCGACTGGTACAACGACTCGATCGCCACCACCCCGCCCAGCGCCATTGCAGCACTTGAGGCCTTCGACGCCCCAAAGATCATTATTGCCGGCGGCTATGACAAGAAGCTGCCTTTTGAGGACTTCGGCCTGAAGATCGCACGCAAAGCCGAAGCGGCTATCCTTATCGGCGCGACCGCGCACAAGATTGCTGCGGCAATAGAAGCGGCACGAACCGACGAGCGAAGACCCAACGTCTTCTTTGCAGCCGACATGCAGCAGGCCGTCGTCAAGGCCGCCGAGATCGCAAAACCCGGCTTTGTCGTGCTCATGAGCCCGGCGTGCGCCAGCTACGACATGTTCACCAACTACCGGCACCGCGGCCAGGTCTTCAGCGAATGCGTACGTTCGCTTGTGTCCTGATTATCAGACCTGTCTCACTTTCATCGCGTGTGTGTTCGTTCAACACAGCAGGCAATCGGACTTTTTCCTGGCGGCAATCCCACAATTTCACCGACTGCCGTTAAGTCGCATACGCCGGCGGCCGATACCGTAATGCGGTCCGGGGGGCAAGCAGAGGCGACCGGGGCATCGGTTTTTTCGGAACACAGCAATGATGGAAAACGCAGAAAGACGAATTGAGAAGCGGTTACGGTACAGTTGGCCTGTGTGGTTCGCGGAAAATTTCAACGACATGCTCACGCAGGGCCAGATGATCGATGTCTCCAGCCGCGGTGCAGCATTCTCATGCTATGCTGATCGATGCCCCTGGCCGGGCCAGCATATCACCGCAAGGTTCAGTGTTCCTCGCTATGATCAGGGAGACTCATTCGACCTGGAAAACTTCATCCGCGAGGGACACATCTGCCGCGTCGACGAGATCAGTCCTTTCGTGCGGAGAGTGGCGATACAGTTCGCCGAACCCCTGCCGTTCAAGCCCGGCGAGACGGATGACGTCGATGCCGAAGATGTAATGCTCATCGACGAGAACCCCGCTGAAGACGCAGCCGATTGTGCCTCGGCGGAACCGATCACACTTAGCTGAGCAAATCGAAACAGATATCCGCCCGCGCGACAAAACGCGATGGTGAGGGTGAATCAGACATCCGTGTCCATGAAGGAGCACGGATGTCGTTTTTTTGGCGCGGATAGACTGCAAGACAAGCAAAGAAAAACCCGCCGAAACGGTGGACCGCCCCGGCGGGTCTGGTGTTGCATGAATATGTGCTGAAGATCAAAGCGTCCTGTAGATATATTGAGCCTCGAGGGCTTTTTCGATCTTCACGACGGCATCTTCCAGATGTGCTCGCGTATATGGATCCAGACGCTTGGAAAGCACCGGCTTGATCCGCGTATCCTTCAGCAGCCGCAATTGCCCGCAGACGAGGTTCGATATCGGCTTGTACGCCTCAACGCCCCAGAACGACGATCCGCTAAGATCTATCAACCGCTCCAGATATTCACGCTGCAAATTCCGCCGCAGACTCGAAATCATGGGATTGCGGGCTGTGTACGCCTCGTCACCGACGTCCTGCAGCTCGCTCCACACAGATGCGGTAAGCGTATCCAGAAGTTCGGGAAGCGTAACCGCATCCTGATCGGCGGGCAAGAGAAACTCATTGTCGTAAATGCGCCGCAGAGTCGTAGGATTCATGACCATTGTCAGCGCCGATGCCTGTATTCCCATGATCGTATCGTGGATCGGCCACGTCGCATCCGTCAGAACCGATCCCCTGTCGTCGAACCATTTATCCACAGTCATGCGCCGCAGCAGGTCCTCGCTCAGGTCGTAGGCCTCATCCTGGAAAGTGTTCTCGATCACGAATGCAAGCGCTTTGCGCTGCCTTTCGGCGCCAACAACCTCGATAGGCAGTCGTCCATCCTTGTCGCCCTTCTTGTCACGGTAAACATGCGCGCCGCCCAGCCAGTTCGCCATCATGCTGACCGCCCGCATTTGCATGCCTAAGGTCATCTCATAGCCTTTCCGCACATAGGACCAGCTCTCGCCGTCCTTGACGAGTTTGTCAATAAGACGCTTCCGGTTGTATTTGGCGACGCGAACCTGGTTGTCTGCGTAATCCAGCGGATCACTGCTGAAATCGTAACGCCGCGCCAACGGGTCCGGACCATAGGTGTCCTCGTCGGTGGCGTAAACAAGCTCCGGCTCCGCAACTCGATCCAGTATGGGCTTGAGGTCGTTGCTCATTGTGTAGCCGTACTCGATCGCCCATATGTCGTATGGGCCGACACCGATCATTGTATAATCGCCTTGAACTTCGCCGTCCTGGTAGTTCATATTCACCGGCAGATAATCCATAACCGAGCCGGCCAACGGCTTCTTGCCTTTGAATTCTTCGCTGTTCATCTCGGACATGCTGTAGACCGCCGAACCTTTGAAGTTGTGCCGCAGCCCCAATGTATGCCCCACCTCGTGACAAACCAGTTCTGCCAGCATCGGGCCTATGAACGACTCCGGGATGCCGTCTATCATGGACTCATCCTTCTTAGGCGGCTTCTTGTCGTCCTTCTTTTCCTCCTTGGGCTTCTGCTCGTCCTTCTTGTCTTCCTTGTCGTCTTTCGGATCGTCCTTTTCCTCATCCTTGTCGACCTCGGCTGCCAGGTTTTCCGCCAGAACCGCCTGCATCCGGAAAAAAGCCACGTCCAGCGCCTTGCCTTCCGCCAGCCTGCACATGCCATTGATCTGGCAGTCGCGACCGGCGAGCCCGTCGTACTCGGCGGTGCCGATAAGACCCGTCTCGGTCTGGCTCAGCGGATGACCCCCGTAAGGAGTCTGTGCAAGCGCCGCAAGCTGATGAGCAACATGCTGGCGCTCCCCCGATGGAGCAAGTCGCACTCGCGGGTCCCAGGTTGGATGACGCGTCAGCCATGCAGTTGTCTCCGGACTCATACCTTCCATCGCAAGCTGCGGCATCACCTCATGAAATTGCTTCCAGAAATGCCGAATCCAGCCGTCGGTCAGTATGATATCGGCGTCGAGTATCTGCCCGGTCTTCGGATGCACCCGGCTTGGCCCGATCGCCGTGCCGATGTTGTTGTTGAGCCAGCGAATGAAGTTGTATCGAACATCCTCGGGGTCCTTTTCCATATGGGCGCCGCTTCGCTTGTCCTGGTAGTAAACCTCGATCGCATTGGAGATGCCCACCTTCTCGAAAGCCTGGTTCCAGAACAGAATACCTTCCCGCACCCATCGCCGATAACGCACGGGGGTAGTATGCTCGATGTAGAAGACAATCGGGTTTTTCGGCGGGCTCAACTGCAGCGACGCATCCGCCTTTTCCAGGTGCCACCGATTGATGTAACGAACCTTGACTTCCTTGTCCTTGTATTGGCCGTAGTCGCTATAATGCGTTGTAAAATAACCTACCCGCTCGTCGGCCTTGCGAGGCTTATAGCCGGTGTTCTCCGGTATCTCGCTTATCGAATAGTGGATTGTCTGCAGCTGTCCGTTGGCCGCAGGAACCTCAAAAGCCAGTTCAACGTTCTTCGGAAAAGCTTTGGCCTTGGCGATCTTGACCAGCCGGGGATTTGAGATCCGGACCTGCGAACCGAAGAACTTGCTGGCCTGACCTACCAGAAGCGCATCCATGTCGATCACTGGCGAACCACCGCTCATCGTCACAATCGGCACGTCAAGAAGCACCCTGTCCGTGAAGAGCCGCCCCACGGAGTCCCTGCTTTCCTGATCGCCGTCCGAACGAATACCGATGTTCGGCGAAACAAGCGCCAAATGTTTGTCATAGCGCTTCCAGTAGACATACATGTCTCCCGCCTGCAAACCGGCATATTCCTGGCCGCTGGCAACCGTCATTGCTATGAAGAACGGCCTGCCCTCGTAACCACCCGGCAGCGCTGCCAGCATCTGCCCATCTTTGTCTCGCTTCCAGATCGTGTAGAAACTCTGCTGGCCGTCAGCAGTTGAGACGACTTTCTCGTAGCCCTTCGTCACCTCTTCCAGCGACGGGAACTCCGGCTGACTTTGAGCTCGAACGCTTGCCGAGAAGACCAAAAGACACGCCAACATCGCCGACCACAGACACACAAGCTTTGATTTCGATTTCCTGCGGTTCATATACATCGGCTCCATCAAAAAAAAGGGTTTTGGTAAGTACTTCATGCGCGGGAGCTTAACACTGCAAAGAGCCCCCGAAATGATCAGTGCTCAGTATACCGCAGTTGATCCGCAAATGCAATCGTTTTGATGCCCCGCAGCCTTTTTTTGACCGGATCGTCTCGCTTCCGGCCGGTTCTGCAACCCGCCCGCCGACTTGAACCCATTACCGCGTGCAAGGTTTGTCCCATAAAAAGCGGTACTGCAGCCGCCATGAACTGCGAGACAACTAAAGGGTGCGATTACAGCGATTTTTTGTTTTGCGATGAGCCCTTTTGCGGTACCATTACAGCCATGTTGGAAAAAGGCCTCGTGCAAATCTATACAGGGGATGGAAAAGGCAAGACCACCGCGGCCCTCGGGCTGGCGGTCCGTGCCGCCGGGCAAGGTAACCTTGTGCTGTTCTATCAGTTCCTCAAGCCTCCTTCGCTTCAGCTCGGCGAACGTATAGCACTCCGACAAATCCACAACGTCCAGTTTGATGCGATGGCGCAGCCGTGGGACCTCAAAACATCGCAACCCAATGAGTCCACATTGGCCGAGATTCGACGGGCCATAACTGACGTGGTAAAGGAGCTCACCGCCGCAGCCGCTGGAAAAGTCTGGGATGTAATAGTGCTTGACGAGATCGTCTTCTGCTATGCCCGCAAACTCGCGGCACTGGACGAAATCGCCGCACTGGTCCGCGGGCGCGACAAACACGTGGAAATCGTCATGACCGGACGCGGCGCCGACGACTCGCTCATCCAAATGGCCGATCTCGTAACGGAAATGAACCCCATCAAGCACCCCTTCGAAAAAGGTATCGTCGCCAGAATGGGTATCGAATACTGAACCTGCTTATAAAAGGAGACATTCCATGTACTGTCAGAAGTGCGGCGACCAGAACCCCGACGGCTCTACAAGATGTTTCTCCTGCGGCGTCGAACTGGCGTCATCAGTCGCACAAGTCGCAGACGCCAGAACATCAGGCTTGGCTGTTGCAGCACTCATTCTGGGGATAATGGCACTCTTCACCTGCGGCATAACCGCCCTGCCCGCAATCGTTTGCGGGATTATTGCACTCGTGAAGATCTCCGGCAGCCGGGGCCTGCTCAAGGGCACGGGCATGGCGGTCGCGGGGATCGTCTTGTCGGCAATGCTCGCTATGGTAGTACCGCCTGTGCTCGCAATTCTCATGCCCGCACTATCTAAAGTGAAACATGTAGCTCAAAGAGTCGTCTGCGGAGCGAACCTGCAAGGCCTGTCGACAGCAATGATCGTCTATTCTGACTCATATGACGGCAAACTTCCCACAGCTAATCAATGGTGCGATCTGCTTATGCAGGAAGCGGACGTGTCCGAACAGTCTTTTCAGTGTCCCGGGGCGCCGCAGGGAGCCTGCACCTACGCTATTAACATCAACCTGATGAGACTTGAGGATACAACAAACCCGCAAATGGTCGCCATTTTCGAGAGTCGCCCAGGCTGGAATCAGGTCGGCGGACGGGAATTGCTAACTACTGAATACCATCGCGGCGAGGGCTGCAACGTGGCCTTCGCCGACGGCAGCGTAATGTTCATCCGGGCCGAAGATCTGGACACTCTGCAATGGACCGCCGACAGATAATGTATCGGATACAGGAAAGTGGATATGAAAAAAGTGGCCGTAATTATCTGTGCCGCGGGCGCCGGAGCACGGTTTGGCGGCAGCAGGAGGAAACCTTTTATCGAAGTAGGCGGACGGGCCGCATTCGTCCGCAGCATTGAGTTTTTCGCAAACCGAGAAGATGTCAAACAGATACTCATGGCAATCTCGCCCGACGACGAGGAACTCGTCAAAATCAAGTACGGCGCAAATCTCAGTTTCAGCGGCGTGAAACTCTGCCATGGAGGTGCCGAACGCTTCGAAACCGTGGCAAAGGCCCTTGAACTCATCAAGGACGACATCGATCTCGTCGCCGTTCACGACGCTGTGCGATGCTGCCTCACCGACCAATGGGTCGACCAGGTAATCCAAAAAGCAGGCATAACCGGCGGAGCTATCCTTGCCTGCCCCGTGGTCGCAACTATCAAGAAGGTCCGCGACGACAAGATCGTTGAGACCGTCGACCGCACCGAGCTTTTCGAAGCACAGACGCCGCAGGTCTTCGATACAAAACTCCTCAAGGAGGCCTACGCCGGCCTCGACAGGCTTGACAAGAGTGCCATCAGCGACGATGCCGCTCTCGTCGAGGCCATGGGTAAAGAAATTGCTGTCGTCGAAACCGACAACTCCAATATTAAGATCACCAGAAAGAGCGATGTGGCGATTGCAGAGGCGATTATAAAATCGCGGCCAAAGCCCGGTCCACAAGGACCAGTTGGACCTTATATAGAGGCACAGTGGTGAAAATACAGTCAATTAAATTGACCCAAGACACTTGACACTTGCTGCAAAAATGGTATGTTTGCCGGTAAGGATCACCAATCGCGTCAGGGAATTTGAAAGGAGTTCAAAATGGCGAGAAAACTGATCATATCGGCTTGGGTGTTTTCATTTGTTTTCCTCCTCGGCTGCAACGAACCCGTGGTGAAGGACGATCCTCGTTTCAGAATTGACCCGGCCGAAGCGAGGTTTGTTACCCAAACGGGGTTCGGCACACCGGACGCAACCGAAATCGACCTCGTCGAAGACCTCGCGGGCAAGCGCGCCGAATACCGAAAAAGCCTTATGCAGCTTGTCAGACACTACCAATTGTCCGCCAATATCACCAAGCGCCAGTGGGCGCAGCACGAGTTGGATGCCTTGGATCGTGTCCCACAGTACAAGTATCTCATGACCGCCGAATGGATGCCGCCCACTCTCATAGCCGCAAGTGACATCGATGATGCAAATATCCTCTTCAATGAAGCAATGGAACTGTACCGTCAGGCCGGCATGATGCTGATAGTGACCGACGAAGACAAACTGAGAGGAGCTCTCAACAAGTTTAATCAGTTGATCGAACGCTTCCCCAGCAGCAACAAGATAGACGATGCCGCCTATCGGGCAGGACGCATCTATGAACACTTCAGGGACTGGGACATTGCCGCCGTTTACTACCAGCGCTGCTTCCAGTGGAACGATGTGACCGCCTATCCTGCAAGGTTCCGTGCTGCCTTTATCCTCGACCAGAGACTGCTTCAGCGCACAGAGGCTCTGACGCTTTACCAATTGGCTGTTGATCGGGAAGCACGATACACCAAGAACACCGAGTTCGCCCAAAAGCGTATTCTTGAATTGACCAAGCCCGGCAGCCAGCCTGGCGACCCCGTCCCGCCGGCCGGCTCCAGAATGTCGGATATCTCCATCGATTCCTTCTCCGAGTCACTGGATACCATGCCCTGAAGCACAATCGGGGGTTTAAGAACGAATATAGCGGGCCTGTTCTTCATTCGAACAGGCCCGTTTCCTTTGATGAAATGCTAAACGAATTCGAAAACAAAGTCTGCGATTTTATTCAATCGCATCGCCTGCTGGAATGCAATGCCGTTCTCGCAGCCGTATCCGGAGGCGCCGATTCCGTCGCGATGCTAATCTGTCTAACACGCATAATCAGCAACTTCCGCGGAGGTTTGCGCATAGTCATCGGCCATGTCAATCATCACCTCCGTGGCGCCGCAAGCGACGGCGATGAGCACTTCGTTAGTAAACTGGCCGCTGCATTTGGCCTTGAGTGTTGCACGCGATCAGTAGACGTAAAACAACACGCCCGCGCCGAGCACCTTTCCATTGAAACCGCCGCCCGCCTTCTTCGCGTAAATGAACTCATCGACATGGCGGCACAGGCCCGTTGCGATGCCATCGCGACCGCCCACCACATGAACGACAACGCTGAGACACTGGTCCATCGTCTGCTTCGGGGCACAGGCCTTCGTGGACTCGCCGGAATTCGCCCCGCGAGGACGCTAAAAGGCGACGCCGGCTGTACAACATTCATCAGCCCCCTGCTGTCCGCCAAGCGCGACGAGATACTCGCCTACTGTACCGTCAACGGTATTGCATGGCGACACGACCACACCAACGACGACTTCGCTCACACACGGAACCGAATCCGCCATGTCCTGCTCCCCTCCATCCAGAGTGACGCATCTTCGGATATGGTTCGGCTGCTGCACCATCTTTCGCAAGCGTGTCAGAACCTGCTCACGCAAATCGAACAAAGAGCAGCCATCCTCCACTCGGCAGCCATCAAAGAGAATTCCCGCCGGCGAGTCATCCTGGACCGATTCACCCTCACTTCCCAACCCGAGGCTGTTGTAGTTGAACTTATCCGCCGCACACTCATGGAACTCGGAATCGGCCTCCGCAACATGTCCGAAGCCCGATACCGCGCACTCGTTCAGCAGGCATTCAGCGGATGCCCCCGCCGATTATCTTTGCCTAACGGACTAACTGCTTCAGTGAATGGAAGCAATTTGTCATTTGAAACCACACCGCCCGCCGTTGACACGGGCCCGACCGATGCACAAATCCTGACCATCCCAGGACGGACACCATTCGGCGGCGTGGAATTCGATACAGCGCTGCTTAATGCCCAGACATGCGATATCGAAGCATTTAAAGCAGCGAAGAACCCGCACACGGAGTGGTTCGATTATGACAAGCTGAGTCTCCCCCTTTATGTGCGCACCCGCCGCCAGGGAGATCGATTTCAGCCCCTGGGCATGCCGGCCGAAAAAAAAATCGGCAAGTTTCTCTCCGCCGCCGTCGATGCCGAGGCCCGCGAACAAATGTTCATCGTCGGCGATGCCGAAAAAATCATTTGGGTAGCACCCGTCCGCTGCTGCGAACAAACGAAAGTCACTGCTGATACCACGACTATTCTTCAGATTGCACTGAAGTCACCACGCGTCGGCTGCAGCCCACAGCATCAATATCGAACCTCCATCTGAAATGCCGGCGCCGCATCCTTGGGTTTTCTGCCAACCACCACATACTGCTCGGGCCCGGTCCCCGAAACCTGCAAATTGAGTCCATCGTTCTCGAAGACCTCGGCAAGATATGCGATCTGCAGCCTCTGCACGTCCGACCCGACGCCAAAGCCATGCCGCAGCGCATCCATTGCCCACCTGACATACTCGCTGTTATTGGCGTGCCCGTTCATATCGATTGCACTGTACGGGACCCGGATCGACTCGACGTATTGGTACCCCTCAGGCGTTTGCCCGCGCCTCTGTGGCGCCGAAATCAACTTCTCTGCGTCGCCAGGCAGCCGCCGCTCCAGCTTGGCAAGATTTCGCGGCCGGTTTGTCCTGCGGCTGAGCACCATCCACTCGCTGCCTGCCCGGAACAACTCACCGCCTCCTGCATCAAAACCAATGAACTCCCGCGTGGCAATTACACGATTGTGTCCGCTTGGCCAGGTCCGCAGAAGCACCGTCTCGTTCCAGGCCGGCCACCGCGCAATCTGCAACACGAAATTGGACAGCACCCAACAGCACTGCATCTCCCGGAGCCATTCAACGCCAAAACCAAGCTCCTGCGCATGAGCCGCGGCCGCCTCCTGCAGGCGTAGCATCAGAGACTCGATCTTCATAAGACCGTCCGCGCGACAATCATACGTCCTGATAGTGCAACATTCTTCTCTTTTTTGCACGTCTGTTCCCGCGTAATCCATCATGTCGCCCACAGCATAACATCGCCGCCGGATCGGTCAAATGACTTTCTTCCTGTCCGCCTGCCTGCCTGCAAATTCCTACTGTTCCACTGGCCGTCGCCTTGTTTTTTCCTGTGATATTCCTTAATGCCGCACAAACAAAAACTCAGAAACGTAATTGCACTGTCACTGTTTTGGGGTATAATTAGAGTTTTATCCAATCGGTTCCAACGCCGATTCAGGACAGCACTGGCATCCAATCATAAGGAAGACAATGTCGTTAGAGAGTTTTTTTAATCCGGCGTCCGTAGCGATCGTGGGAGCGTCACGTCACCCCGGCAAGGTCGGCCACGAAATCCTCGTCAATATAACCGGCGGCGGATACGCGGGCAAAGTATATCCCATCAATCCGAGCATGGATTCGATCGAAGGACTCAAGTGCTATCCGGATATTGCTTCAATCGGGCAGGTCCCCGAACTGGTTCTCATTATTGTCCCCGCAGATAGCGTAGCGGACGTAATGCATCAATGCGCGAATCTCGGGGTAAAATCCGTCGTCATTATCACCGCCGGATTCAAAGAAGTGGGCGAAGCAGGGGGAAAACTGGAGCAGGAGATCGTTCGAATCGCCCACGGCGCCGGTATCCGCATAGTCGGACCCAACTGCCTTGGCGTCATAGACACCGGACACAAACTCAACGCAAGCTTCGCCGGGGACCTGCCGCGTGCCGGCGCCATAGGCTATGTATCCCAGTCCGGCGCCTTGCTTGCCGCGATTCTTGACATGGCCAACGCAGGCGGTATCGGCTTCAGCACGCTGGTCAGTATCGGCAACAAAGCCGACGTCGACGAGTTGGACATAATGCAGTACCTGGCGGAATGCAAAGAAACCAAAGTTATCGCCGGCTATCTCGAAAGCATCAGCGACGGCAATCAGTTCGTTCGCGAGGCGGAGATCATCTCGCATAAGAAGCCCATCCTGTTGATGAAATCAGGCGGAACCGGCGCCGGCGCACGCGCCGCCTCGAGCCACACCGGCTCTCTGGCCGGCAGTGAAGCCGCATACGAATGCGTGTTCGAGCGAGCCGGCATCGTTCGCTGCGACTCCATTAAGACCCAGTTCGATTTCGCACAGGCGTTCGCCACTCAGCCTCTCCCAAAGGGCGACAAGGTCGTGGTCATCACCAATGCAGGCGGACCTGGTATTATGGCTGCCGACGCAATTGAAGGCAATGGCCTCACCTTCGCAAAACTCTCCGATGAAACTATACGACAGCTTGCCGCTGTGCTGCCTGCCGCCGCCAACGTGAACAACCCCGTCGACGTCCTTGGCGACGCCCTTGCTGAGCGATACCAGAAGGCACTTGATATCGTGGCAGCAGACGACAGCGTAAGCGCCGTGCTTGTACTACTGACGCCGCAGGCAATGACTGAGGTCGTCGCGACCGCGGAGGTTGTTGTTAAGCAATCGCAGAAGAAACTCGGAAAACCGCTTTTCGCATGTTTCCTCGGCGCCGAAAAGGTCCGCCCAGGCGTGGAGATCCTTCAGCAGGGGCAGATACCGCAGTACGACTCACCCGAAAGCGCCGTCGCCGCCATAAAGGCCATGTGCGATTACCACCGCTGGCGCCACAGGCCCAAACGTGTTGTCAAACTCTACCCGGTCAACCGTAGAAAGGTTGAAAACATCGTCGAAAGACACCTCCGGTTGGGCATGAGGGAAATCGGCGAGGTGGAATCCAAGGAAATAATTGAAGCTTACGGCTTTGTAACTCCTAAGGGTTCAATCGCCACCACCGCCGAACAGGCGGCCAACATCGCTCGACAGTTGGGTTTCCCGGTGGTCCTTAAAATATGGTCACCGGACATTATCCACAAGTCGGATGTCGGCGGCGTCCGGGTCGGCCTCAAGAGCGCTCAGGAAGTCATGGACGCCTTCGATCTCATGATGTTCCGCGTACCCCGGAAAATGCCCGAAGCCGATATCCTCGGAGTCCTCGTCCAGGAAATGTGCACCGAAGGCAAGGAAGTCATCCTCGGCATGCACCGCGACCCGCACTTCGGCCCCATGATGATGTTCGGCATGGGCGGCATCATGGTCGAGGTGCTCAAAGATGTCTCGTTCTACCTTGCCCCGCTCACCGCCGATGAGGCCAAACAGATGCTCGTGAATACACGTACCTACAAGATGTTGACGGGCGTTCGCGGCCAGGCGGGTGTCGATATCGATGCAATCGCCGAAGCCCTCCAGAGGCTTTCACAGCTTGTTACGGAATTCCCGCAGATACAGGAAATGGATATCAACCCGTTTATGGTCGGCCCCGAAGGGACAACTCCCATAGCCGTGGATGCGCGCATAAGTGTTGAAAAGGTTGGACAGAAGAAATGAGTATCACGCAATTCGATTGGAAACAGAAATACGCAGCCACCATAGGAACCGCCGCCGATGCGGTTAAGCTGATCAAACCCGGCGACAGCATATTCATTGGGACAGGCTGCGGTCAGCCCCAGCACCTGGTCCACGAACTTGTCGCCCATTCCGCCCACATTTTTGACTCCAACATCATTAACTTCCTCACTATCGGCCCCGCCCCCTACATGAGCGAGAAGTTCCGCGACAAATTCAATGTCAACAGCTTCTTCATCGCCGACAGTGTGCGCAG